>JBAUQH010000070.1:0-3320 GCA_049580605.1 Gallionella sp.
TGCCCGCACCGTTCGCGCCGAGCAGGCCGAATACCTCGCCCTGCCGCACCGCAAAACTGATGTTGTTGACTGCATAGAAATCGCCGAAGCGGCGCTGCAGATTGTTAACTTCGATCACGGTCTTGCCGTGGTCGACCTTGGCACTGGCCTGCGGCTCGGCTACCCTCGCAACCTGCACGCTGCCGGTTTTCTGCTTGAGCAATGCGACAAAGCAGTCCTCGAAACGCGGTTCCGCCGCAACGACTTCGGCGCCGTTGATCGCGGGCGGCGTCTGATCCTGCATCACCGCGCGCACCCGGTCGCCGAGGATCAGTGCGTCGATCACGCCCGGCGTTTGCGCAACGCGCGATTGCAGCGCGCGCTTGTCGATGCCGGCCGATGAAATCTCGAAGCTGCGCCCGCGCATGGTCTCGCGCAACCCGGCAGGGTCGCCCCGGTCCAGCAATTTTCCTTCGTGCAACAGCACCACTTCGTTGCAGCGCTCCGCTTCGTCCAGGTAGGCGGTGCTGAGCAGCACGCTGGTGCCCTGCTCGCTGACCAGGCGGTACACGATGTCCCACAATTCGCGCCGCGACAGCGGATCGACACCGACCGTCGGTTCGTCGAGCAGCAGCAGCGACGGTTGCCGCACCAGCGCGCAGGCAAGTCCGAGTTTCTGTTTCATCCCGCCGGACAGTTTTCCAGCCAGACGCCGGGTGAAATGTTCCAGTCCGGCCATGTGCATCAGCTCCCCATAACGCGCCGGACGCGAAACTGCGGGCACGCCCTGCAGGTCGGCATAGAGATCGAGGTTTTCCTGAACCGTGAGGTCTTCATACAGGCCGAAGCGCTGCGGCATGTAGCCGATCGCGCCTTGCACTTCGAGCGACTGGGTTGTGGCATCCAGGCCGAGCACGCTGATTTTGCCCGCGTCCGGCACCAGCAATCCGGCGGCAAGGCGCATCAGCGTGGTCTTGCCGGCCGCATCGGGGCCGACCAGCCCGGTGACAACGCCTTGACGAACGCGAAAACTGACATTTTGCAATGCCGGCACCTGGCGATCACCGGCGTGGAAACGCTTGGATAAACCGCTGACTTCCAGCGCGATCCGGTCAGGCGAATCGGTGGCAGCAGAAACAGCCGTCACGGTGTCGGCGGCAGTCACGGCAGTCAATCCCCGCAGCGGTTAGCATCCGTTGCCGCATTCGTTGTCGCATCCTGGCCCAGCGCCAACGTCACGGTGGCGGGCATGCCCTGGCGCAGTTCGCCCTGGGGATTGCACGCGAAGATTCGCACCTGGTAAACCAGGCTGCTGCGCACTTCGGTGGTCTCGACCGACTTGGGCGTGAACTCGGCAGTCGGCGAAATATAGCCGACCCACGCGCGGTAATCCTTGCCGGGGAAACTGTCGGTGCCGACTTCGGCGCGCATCCCCTGCCGGAGTTTGCCGAGATCGGATCCCTGCACATAGGCGCGCACCCAGACCGGATCGGTCAGCGCCAATGTGTATACCGGACGCAGAGGTGTCGCCATGTCGCCCGGTTCGAGGATTCGCTCCTGGATGATTCCATTTTCCGGCGCGTATAGCGATGCATCAGCGAGCGCGTTGCGTGCCACATCCAGCGCGGCCTGGCTGGCCCTCATCAAGGCTTTGGCTGCCGCGATGTCTTCCTTGCGCGGACCCATCCTTACCAGCTTCAGCGTTTCCTGCAGCGAATGAAATCTGGCCTGTGCCGCATCGGCAGCGGCCAGCGCATCATCCGCCTGCTGTTGCGCAACGAAATGCCTGGCAACCAGGTCCTTCTGCCGCAGATAAGTTTGTCTGGCATTGTCGGCTGAGATGGACGCGGCGTCGACATCGGCCTCCGCCTTCAGGATTTCCTCCGGACGGCTGCCTGCCTCGAGGCGGGCAACCTGCTGCTGCTGCGAAGCCAGTTGCGCATGCTGCAGTTTGACGTTGTTCTCCAGCCGCACCGTTTCCAGCGTCGCAAGCAACTGGCCTTTCTTCACCGGATCGCCTTCCCTGGCCACCATCGTCGCGATCCGTTCCGAACCATTGAACGCCAGCTGCACCTGCCTGATGTCGACATTGCCGTATAGCGTCAATGCATTATCGCCGGTTGAGCCCCCGCGGGTGTAATGCCATCCCGCCGCGCCGACAGCGCCCAGAACGGCCGCAACCAATGGAACAAGCAGGATTTTTCGTTGCACAGTCATTAGCCCGGGAATATGTTCAGTCCGATACACGCACAGGGTGATTGTACAATTTCAGCGAGAGGAAATGTTGCGAACCGATTGCATATCGGCTTCTGTACGGCGGGTTGGAACCTGGAACATGGCCGTAATCGGCCGGCGGAGAACAGCCGTTACTCAGCATAAGGCATAAAAGGGCTGCGAGATACCTGATGAAACTGAAAACCGCAAAATTATCGCGGGGAAAATGATTCCAAACTCTTCCCGATCATTTATTTTTGTTTAGTTTCGGCCTGATCAGCTTATAGTGTTCAGTGTGTATTCGCAGTAATGCGCCGGCAACCAGATGGGGAAATCCTTTCCGGCCACTTCTTTCATCAACGATCAGCGTATTGAGGTAATCCTGCAAATCGACCGTTCCCCACAGGAGGTCGATACGATTGCCGACATGAGGAAACTTCTCGATTAACAACAAGACCTCGGCAGCAATTTTTGCGGGAAATTTATTTCCGGGAACGGATTTAGGGTTGGATTTTTGTTCGATCATGGCTTGAAAAATAACGTATATCTAAATTTCGACTAAAATTATGCAGTGCCAATGTCAAGCACGGATGAACCATCTGGATTACTGTAATCCCTTGATAAGGTTTACTTAACCTGAATTGGCATTTGATATTTTAACTTGTGCCGTTATGAATTGATAGCTGCAAACCTGATTGTATGCGGGACGCCCGGCACGGAGAATTATTACCGCCTCGAACGGGTCGGAATCGGACAGGTCGGATAGAAATAACGGCTCTCCGTTGACCGAATATACCGCTAGGATGCGCCTACAAGCATCGCTGAAGCATGGCTGATTTGCCAAACTGAAAATTGAGGTTCACCATAGTCATGGTACCCGAGACCTGACGATGAATATCGGCGGGCGGATAATCTGACAGGGGTTCGCCGTGCATGAAATGTCGATCGCCGAAAGCGTGCTGCAAATCATTGAGGACAAGGCGAAATCCGACGGCTATGCCCGTGTCAAAACGGTGTGGCTGGAGATCGGCCAGCTGGCCGGAGTGGAAGCTGAATCGCTGCGTTTCTGTTTCGATGCGGTTACCCGCGACAGCGTTGCCAGGGGCGCGCGGCTGGAAATCATCGAG
>JBAUQH010000071.1:0-6331 GCA_049580605.1 Gallionella sp.
CTCGACGTCATTGCCGAAGGGGTGGAGACGGAAGCACAGCGGGAAATTCTGTTTTTTTACGGTTGCCGGCGCTACCAGGGCTACCGGTTCAGCAAACCGGTCCCGATCGGGCAGTTTGAAGCGTTGCTAATGCAAAGTTGATCGCCGGCATTGGCGCAAATGGTAGTTGCTGGCGGGCAGGTAATTGTCAGTCAAGATGACCGATTGATGCGATGTTTTTACTGCGTTCGCCTTAAGAACAGACAATCCAAAGTCCGGATTTTTACAACCGGAATGTATCGCTGGCGAAGATACTTTTCAAAGGGTGTGCAATGAATTGCCCGGTCGGCGATTTTTAACCGGATATGGAAAACACGTCAATTCCCCAAAGAAATTGCGGGTCACCGGCACCCGTTGCTTCGGTTCCCGGCTTTTTAAATCAATTTCCAGCTTGCCCTGTCAGGCCGCAATGAAGCCATGCTTGTCTGGTAGGGCTCAAGTTGGGTTGGTTGGCTGGGGCGAGCCCGCTTTCGCGGTCTGAACCGGAATAACCGTGTATCCCCTGGTCGTCATGCATCCGGAAAACACATTCCGCTCCAAGGTCATTTCTTTTTTGCGGGCGGAAGATCCGAACAGAAATGCCTCGGCCTGCTCCCCGTTATTGCTTGCCTGGTCAACCGCCTGGCCCTTGCAAAACGCGATGTCCATTTTTTGCTGATTCGCGCTTGTGCCATGTGGCGCTGCAACGGCGCCAAATAGCGGGAATGATCCACCGCAGGCAACGAGAACGAGTGGCAACAGGAATTCGATCCTGGCTGGGTTGGTCATTTTAAAATATCTCCTGGTCAAATCTGAATTCATCTTTAAACGTATTGTTTCAATCTCAACGCGGCAATCAGTTTCTTGCCGTTCCGTTTGCGCATGAAAGCGCAATTTTGGGAACGAAACCGGGCAATCCGAGAAAAACCGCCCGTGTGTGATTGTTCAATCAAAACGGCTTCACGGACTCAAATCATCCGCTTTCACTCTACCACTCCGGGATCGGATATTGGGTAACAAAATGTATTGCTGCCATCCCGGGAGGGGGCCGGTATGGACTGCGCTGGAAATTATTTCAGTTCGCCGAAGAAATTCCGGATCGCCAGCACCCGCTGCTTCAAGTCGCCGTATTTCAGGTCGATGCGCAGCTTGTCCTGTCCGGCCATCTTTACGTGCCGCTTGCTTTGGATCAGCGTGATGATCTTCATCGGATCGATCGGCGGGTCCGGAACGAACTGGATCGTGATTGCCTCGGAGGAGGCATCCACCTTGCTGATGCCGAGCGGTTTTGCCAGGATGCGCAGGCGATGGCTGTCCAGCAGCGTTTGCGCGGGCTCCGGCAGCAGCCCGAAACGGTCGATCAGCTCCTGGTGCATGGCGTCGAGTTCTTCACCGGTATTACAGTTCGCCAGGCGCTTGTAGAGCACCAGCCGCTGGTGGATGTCGCCGCAGTAATCGCTGGGCAGCAGCGCGGGGCTGTGCAGGTTGATCTCGGTGGTGATTCCGAGCGGTTGCGCCATGTCCGGCTCCTTGCCGCGGCGCAGCGAGGAAATCGCCGCATTCAGCATGTCGGTGTAGAGGCTGAAACCGATCTCCTGCATCTCGCCGCTCTGCGATTCGCCGAGCACTTCGCCCGCGCCGCGTATCTCCAGGTCGTGCATCGCGAGATAGAACCCCGCGCCGAGCTGTTCCATCGCCTGGATCGCTTCCAGGCGTTTCTTCGCCTGTGCGGTCAGCGCTTCGGTTTCGACCAGCAGATAAGCGTAGGCCTGGTGGTGCGAGCGTCCGACCCGGCCGCGCAGCTGGTGCAGCTGGGCCAGCCCGAAGCGGTCGGCGCGGTTCATGATGATGGTGTTTGCGGTGGGGATGTCGATGCCGGTCTCGATGATGGTGGTGCACAGCAGCACGTTGAAGCGCTGCTGGTAAAAGTCGCGCATCACCGCTTCCAGGTCGCGCTCGCCCATCTGCCCGTGGGCGACGCGGAGTCGCGCTTCCGGCAGCAGCGCGGTCAGTTTCTCGGCCATGTTCGCGATGGTGTCGACTTCGTTGTGCAGGAAATACACCTGCCCGCCGCGCTTCAGCTCGCGCAACACCGCCTCGCGGATGATGCCGTTGCCGGCCTGCGCGACGAAGGTCTTGATCGACAGGCGGCGCTGCGGCGCGGTGGCGATCACCGAGAAATCGCGCAGGCCTTCCAGCGACATCGCCAGCGTGCGCGGGATCGGCGTCGCGGTCAGCGTCAGCACGTCCACTTCGGCGCGCAATGCCTTCAGCCTTTCTTTCTGCTGCACGCCGAAACGGTGTTCCTCGTCGATGATCACCAGTCCGAGATTGTGGAACTTCACGCCCTTCTGGATCAGCTTGTGGGTGCCGATGACGATGTCCAGCTTGCCGTCTTCCATGTCCTTCAGTGCCTGGTTCTGTTCCTTCGCGGAGCGGAAGCGCGACAGCTCGGCGATCCTGACCGGCAGGTCGGCGAAGCGGTCGGAGAAATTCTGGAAATGCTGCTCGGCGAGCAGCGTGGTCGGCACCAGCACCGCGACCTGTTTGCCGTCCATCGCCGCAACGAACGCGGCGCGCAGCGCAACCTCGGTCTTGCCGAATCCGACATCGCCGCAGATCAGCCTGTCCATCGGCTTGCCCGATTGCAGGTCGCTGATTACAGCCTCGATCGCGGCGGCCTGGTCCGGTGTTTCCTCGAAACCGAAACCGGCCGTGAACGCCTCGTAATCGTGCGGAGACAGTTTGAACTGGTGCCCCTTGCGCAGCGCACGCTGCGCGTACAGGTTCAGCA
Source organism: Gallionella sp. (assembly GCA_049580605.1). Classification (GTDB taxonomy): domain Bacteria; phylum Pseudomonadota; class Gammaproteobacteria; order Burkholderiales; family Gallionellaceae; genus Gallionella. The sequence continues at coordinate 2,813 of JBAUQH010000071.1, forward strand.
GTTCTGCGGCGGCATCGCGCACCTGCTTCATCGCGCGGCGTTTTGCCTTGTCCCACGCGCCGCTGCCCAGCTTGTGCAGCGGCGCGGTTTCCGGCGCGCCGCCGCTGTAGCGACTGATCAGGTGCAGCTGCGCGACCGGCACGTAGAGCTTGTCCTCGCCGGCATATTCCAGCAGCAGGAATTCGTTCTCGCCTTCGCCGAGGTCGAGATTGACCAGCCCCCGGTAACGCGCGATGCCGTGCTGTTCGTGGACCACCGGATCGCCGACCTTGAGTTCGGACAGGTCGCGCAACATGCCTTCGACATTGGTTTTCTTCGCCGCGCGCGCGGCGCGGCTGCGCGGCTGCGCGGCATACAGTTCGGTTTCCGTGGCCAGCGCAAGGTTGTCGTCGGTCAGGATGAAACCGTTTTGCAAAGGCGCGATGGTGAACATGAATTTTTCGTTGCCCTCCAGGAACTGCGCATAGCTGTCGCACAGTGCTGGCGACAGCCCGTATTCGTGCAGGTAATCCGCCATGATCTCGCGCCGTCCCAGGCTGTCGGCCAGCAACAGCACGCGTCCTGCGTAACCTTGCAGGAACTGCGCGAAAGCCTGGGTCGGGATTTCCGCGCGGCGGTTGACCGCGATGTCGGGCAGCGGCGCGGTGGAGCAGGGCGTGAGCGTTGTGCCGCTTTGGTCCGCGACGATATCCAGCCGCGCGAAATCCTTCACACGGACAAAGAACTGCTCGGCATCGAGGAACAGCTCCTTCGGCTCCAGCAGCGGGCGTTGCGGATCACCACGGAGCAGGTTGTACCGGGACGCGGCATCGCGCGCGAACGCGGCGGCGGCCTCGTTCACGTCGTGGTGCAGGCACAGCGTGGCGTCCGTCGCCAGGTAGTCGAACAGCGTCGCGGTGCGCTCGAAGAACAGCGGCAGGTAATACTCGATCCCCGCCGGCGCATTGCCCTTGCTGACGTTCTTGTAGATGTGCGAACGGGATGGATCGCCCTCGAAGCGCTCGCGGAAATTCTGGCGAAAGCGCGCCTGCCCGCCATCGTCGAGCGGGAATTCGCGCGCCGGCAACAGGCGGATTTCCGGCACCGGATACAGCGTGCGCTGGGTATCCACGTCGAACGTCGCGATGGTCTCGATCTCGTCGTCGAACAGGTCGATCCGGTACGGCAGCACGCTGCCCATTGCGAACAGGTCGATGATACCGCCGCGCACGCAGTATTCGCCGGGCGACAGCACCTGCTGAACATGACTGTATCCGGCAAGCGTCATCTGCTCGCGCAGTTTGTCCAGGTCGAGCCGTTCGCCGCGCTTCAGGAAGAAAGTATATGCGGCCAGGTATTCCACCGGCGGCAGCGGATACAGCGCCGTGGCCACCGGCACCACCAGCACGTCGCAGGACTGGCTGCGGACATGATGCAGCGTGGCCAGCCGCTCGGAGACCAGGTCCTGATGCGGCGAAAAGTGGTCATAGGGCAGGGTTTCCCAGTCCGGCAGCAGATGCACGCGCAGGGCGGGGGCGAAGAACGCGATCTCCTCGACCAGCCGCTGCGCTTCCTGCGCGCTCGCGGCAATCACGACCACGGGAGGGTGTTTTGCGGCGTATTGCGCCAGTGCCAGCGAATCGGAGGAGCCCTGCAGGCGGGTATAGCGGGGACGGGCATGTTTTGAAAGGAAAAGCACAACGGACAACCTGAAACAAAGGCGCGCATTATAAGCCTTTTAATTTACAATCCCGTTCATGACCGAATTTCACGCCCTGGTTCCCGCCGCCGGCTCGGGTGCGCGCATGGGACAGGAATTACCCAAGCAGTACCTGCCGCTGGCCGGCGGGCCGATGATCGCCCATGCGCTGAATACGCTGTGTTCCTGCCCGGATATTGCCACGGTGTTCGTGGTGCTGGCGCCAGACGACGGGTTGTTCCACCGCTATGACTGGTCGCATTTCGGCGACAAGCTGCAGACCCTGTATTGCGGCGGCGAACTGCGATCCGACACGGTGCGCAACGGCCTGATCGCATCCGAGCTGGAGCCGGACGACTGGGTGCTGGTGCACGACGCGGCACGCCCGTGCCTGACGCAGGCGCAGCTGGCCGGGCTGATTGCCGAATTGCGCGACGACGAGGTGGGCGGAATACTCGCAATCCCTGCCGCGGATACGCTGAAGCGCGCCGATGAACATCAGCGTATCCTGCGCACCGAAAATCGCGAGCACTTGTGGCAGGCGCAAACGCCGCAGATGTTCCGCGCCGGCCTGCTGGCGCAGGCGTTGCAGCAGGAAGGCCGTTTTACCGACGAAGCATCCGCAGTCGAGTCACTCGGCCTGCAGCCGAAGCTGGTGATGGGTGATACCTGCAATTTCAAGGTGACCTATCCGCAGGATATGCTGCTGGCGGGATTGCTGCTCGCTCAACGGGGAATATGATCATGCGCATCGGTCAAGGTTACGATGTCCACCAGCTGGTCGAAGGCCGCAAGCTGATCATCGGCGGCGTGGATATCCATTATGAAAAAGGTCTGCTCGGACATTCCGACGCGGATGTGCTGCTGCACGCGATCACCGATGCGCTGCTCGGCGCGGCGGCGCTGGGCGACATCGGCCGGCATTTCTCCGATGCCGATGCGAAATACCGGAACATCGACAGCCGCATCCTGTTGCGCGAAGCAATGCACCTGGTGCGAGAGCAGGGCTACCGCGTCGGCAATGTGGACGCGACCATCATCGCGCAGGCACCCAGGCTTGCGCCGCATATCTTCCAGATGGTGGATAATATTGCCGCCGACCTGCGCGTTGAGAAAAGCGCGGTGAACGTGAAGGCTACCACCACCGAGGCGCTTGGCTTTGCCGGACGCGGCGAGGGCATCGCGGCGCAGGCTATCGTTTTGTTGCTGGCCGACGGATGAAAATTTCCTGATGCGAGTATTGGCTCTCGATACCTCCACCGAATACTGCTCGGTCGCGCTGTGGGAAGACGGCGCGGTCACCGGGTGCTGCGAATTGGCCGGGCAAAAACATTCCGAGATTTTGATCGGGTTGCTGGATGCGGTATTGGCGCAGGCCGGGCTCACACTTGCTCAACTGGATGGCATCGCGTTCGGCAAAGGGCCGGGTTCGTTCACCGGCGTGCGCATCGCGTGCGGCGCGGCGCAGGGACTCGCGTTTGGCGCCGAACTCCCGGTGGCCGGGATATGCACGCTGGAAGCGCTGGCGGAGGCCTCGGGCAAAATGCGCGTGATCGCGGCACTGGATGCGCGCATGGGCGAGATCTACCACGCGGCGTATGAAAAATTGAACGGGTTCTGGGAAGAAAGGAGCAGCCCGTGCCTGTGCAAACCGGAAGATGCTCCGCCTGTTTCGGGAATTGAATGGTGCGGAGTCGGCAGCGGTTTTGCGATGCACGGCAAGACACTGGAGCATGGATATGCCGGACAGCTGTCCGGATCGGATGGGAGCGCGGTGCCGCAGGCAGCCGCGGTAGCGGCGCTCGGCGCGGCACGAATCGCCGCCGGACTCGGCGTGGATG
>JBAUQH010000072.1:0-6688 GCA_049580605.1 Gallionella sp.
GCTCATGGTTTATCGTGATATCAGACAGGTAGATGTCACCCCGGGCCAGGCGCAGCGTGCCGACAACGTAGGGAGAACGCCCCCGGTTCCTCAGATCGCCGCCCTGCACCCGGGTCAGACGCTTGCCGTTGCGGTCGACGCGTACCAGTTCCGGTCCGCCCTGGTCGATGCCGATCAGGCGGATCTGGAAATATTCCGGATGTGCCGACAGCATTGCTGCAAAGGTGTCGGCCAGTATCTGTTTGTCCTGGGCGGCAGTCTTCTGATCCGGAGAAAGAAAAACATTGCGCGACAGCGGCAGGGCGGCCAGCAATTGCGAATCCTCCGCGATTACATCGATGATGATCTTCATGTTCCGCCCCACCACCTGGGTCGCGGTCAGCAGGTCGCGTTCGGCCGCACTGGTCAGCATATTCCGGCTGGAAGTGTAAAAGTAATAACCGGTCAGGATAGTCGCCAGGATACCGAAAGCGGCAAGCAGGGAACCCAGCTTGAACCCGATATTCGGTTTCATGTAATCAGAGAGTCTCATGGCGCTGGATGGTTGACCGGTAAATGTGTGGGGGAACAGGCGTTCAGGTCTGGCAATCTCTACCGGATAGATCCAGCTGCAGCCCGGGCGACATGGTCACGGCACCAGGCAGCATGACGGGACGCAAACGTAACGGGGTGGGCAGCATTCATTTTCTGGCAGGCAAGTCAGGTATTATTCATGACCGGAAGAATCCCGGACACATTATACATACCGTTGCGAATCTTCAGGCACCCATAATTAGGCAGCATCATCCGGGATGCGCGATATTGCGTTTTGCAAGCTACGCGAACATGCCTGGTTCTTCGCCGCACCGATTCGGGGTAGAATCGCCCATCACTTCCTCGCAACACATCCTGATGGGGATACTTTTCATGAATCGCAATGTCTGGCTGCCACTCTCCTTATGTCTGGCATTCCTGTCTGGATGCGCATCCTGGCATAAAGCCGGACCGAGCAATTCGACGCATCATGCCCCGCCAGTTGCGAAACCGCCCGTGCGCTCGGTAACGTCGCCGGACGGACGGGTCAAGGGAGAAATCGTCGGTATTCTTGCTCCAGCAAGCAAATTCTCCCAACTGCAAATCGGCATGACCCTCGAACAGGTCGAACACCTGATCGGAAAGCCGGACAAGTCCGACAGCCGGATCACCGGCAAACAATACCAGCCATTCTATTTCGGCGGAGACACCCAGCGCACCGAGGCTTACTACAAGGGCGAGGGACACCTGACTTTTTCGAATTCCCAGCCGGATAGCGCCCCGGATACGCTGATCCGCATCACCGTATATCCCGATGCGACTGCAAAGCAATGATCCGCGATGATGGTGCACCCAACCTTGACCGTTCCGGGTTGACAGAACGCACAAAAAAAAACTACATTCCCCAGCACAGCGTTTCATTCCAACTTTAACGATAATCTAATTGCCATTCGGGAGAACACATGTCCAACATCGAATCCGTTCTGAATGAAGTACGCGTTTTCGAGCCTTCGGCAGAATTCGTCAAGCAAGCCAACGTGTCAGGCATGCAGGCATATCGGGCGCTGTGCGACGCAGCCAAACAAGATTACCCCGGCTTCTGGGCCAATCTGGCGCGCGAAACCCTGCAATGGAAAAAACCATTCACCAAGTCGCTCGATGAAAGCGATGCGCCGTTTTTCAAATGGTTCGAAGACGGCGAATTGAATGTTTCCTACAACTGCCTGGACAAACATCTCGCCGACCGTGCGGAAAAAACCGCGATCATTTTCGAGGCAGACGACGGCAAGGTCAGCAAGGTCAGCTATCGCGAATTGCATGGCCGTGTCAGCCAGTTCGCCAACGGCCTGAAATCGCGCGGCATCGGGAAAGGTGACCGAGTCATCATCTATCTTCCGATGAGCATCGAGGCAGTGGTGGCCATGCAGGCCTGCGCGCGTATCGGTGCAATCCACTCGGTGGTGTTCGGCGGTTTCTCCGCGAAGAGCCTGCATGAAAGGATCACCGATGCAAAAGCCTGCGCGGTGATCACCGCCGATGCGCAAATGCGCGGCGGCAAACAGATGCCCCTGAAACCCATTGTCGACGAAGCGCTCGCCACCGGCGGGTGCGAATCCGTACACAGCGTCATCGTCTATCGCCGTTCGGGAAACAATGTCGAATGGAAAGATGAACTGGATATCTGGTGGCACGACCTGTTCAATTCCCAGCCGACCCACTGCGAACCGGAATGGGTTGGCGCTGAACATCCGCTGTTCATCCTGTACACTTCCGGCTCCACCGGCAGACCCAAAGGCGTGCAGCATTCCAGCGCCGGGTACCTGCTCGGCGCCATGCTGTCCATGAAATGGGTTTTTGACTACAAGGACAGCGACATATTCTGGTGTACCGCCGACGTGGGCTGGGTTACCGGCCACAGTTATGTCGCTTACGGACCGCTGGCGATGGGCGCGACACAAGTGGTGTTCGAAAGCATCCCGACCTTCCCTGACGCGGGACGGTTCTGGAAAATGGTCCAGGACCACAAGGTCACCACTTTCTATACAGCACCCACAGCCATCCGCTCGCTGATCAAACTGGGCGGCGAACTGCCCAAACAATATGACCTGTCCAGCCTGCGCCTGCTCGGCACGGTCGGAGAACCGATCAATCCGGAAGCGTGGATGTGGTACTACAACAACGTTGGACAGGGGCGCTGCCCGATCGTGGATACCTGGTGGCAGACTGAAACGGGCAGTCACATGATCGCCCCGCTGCCAGGCGCGATGCCGATCAAGCCGGGTTCCTGCACCCTTCCCTTGCCCGGCATAATGGCCACTATCGTCAACGAAGCTGGCGATGAAGTCCATGACCAGCATGGCGGCTTTCTCGTCATCACGCGTCCATTCCCGTCGCAAATCCGCACCATCTGGGGCGACCCGGAACGCTACAAAAAATCCTACTTCCCCGAAGAAATGCGCGGCTATTATCTGGCAGGCGATTCAGCCCACCGCGATGATGACGGATATTTCTGGATCATGGGGCGCATAGACGATGTGCTGAAGGTATCCGGCCACCGTCTGGGCACGATGGAAATCGAGTCCGCTCTGGTCGCAAACCCCCTGGTAGCTGAAGCAGCCGTGGTGGGCAAGCCGCATGACATCAAGGGCGAAGCGATCGTCGCCTATGTCGTGCTCAAGGGATCACGCCCGACGGATGCGGACAAGTCCAGGGAAATTGCCGAGGGCCTGCGCAACTGGGTCAGCAAAACCATCGGTCCGATTGCCAAGCCGGACGAAATCCGTTTTGGCGACAATCTACCCAAGACCCGTTCCGGAAAAATCATGCGCCGCCTGCTCCGCGCAATCGCCAATGGCGAGGAAATAAGCCAGGATGTATCTACACTGGAGAATCCGGCCATATTGGATCAGCTCAAAAACGCTATATAAATTGGAGGCCGGCCGCCAGACCGGGCACAGACCTGCCGACCCGGCGGACGAATGCGCGCGCGCTTGTTGAACCTGCTTCGGTGCCGCTTTCACCCTGTGTCAGGCAGAATATGCGCTTCAGCCTGCATTCCCGACCTTCCATCCACGGTCCGCTGCCTTTTGTCATCTCGTCGCTGTTTTTGATTGACCTGCGTACGGTTGTTAGACTACCATCACGTCGGGATTTACTTCAGGAAGGATGCACGTGTTCTTGATTCGATTCATTATTTCGTTGTTTGTCTGCGTTTGTTGCGCAGTCATGCCGGCCTATGCACAAACAGCCGAAACACAACTGGCCGGGCATCCGGAGGAAAAGATCGCGCTTAACAGCCCTGTCGCAAGTCCTGCTGCAAACGATGAAGTACCGCAATGGCTTCCTTCGGTGCGCGATGTCAGAATCGAACTCATCCCCAGTGCTGCTCCTTTGCCGCAGGATCTGTGGACGAGAATACGCGACGGTTTTGCGATGCGCGAACTGAATTCCAAACTGGTCGCAAGGCATGAGAATTGGTACGCCCGTCATCCCGAATATTTTGCACGCATGGTCGATCGCGCCCGCCTGTACCTGTATTACATCACCGAGGAAGTGGAACGACGCGGCATGCCAAGCGAAATCGCTCTGCTGCCCATGGTCGAAAGCGCCTTCAATCCGGGCGCCTATTCAACCAGCCGTGCGTCCGGCATCTGGCAATTCATGCCTTCCACCGGCAAAAAATTCGGTATGCAGCAGAACTGGTGGTATGACGGCCGCCGCGATGTGATCAGCGCGACCAATGGCGCACTCGATTACCTGCAGAATCTTCACAGCATGTTCGGCGACTGGCAATTGGCCCTGGCTGCCTACAATTGCGGCGAGGGTGCGGTACTCCGTGCCCAGGCACACAATCGCAGACGCGGTTTGCCCACCGACTATGCACACCTGAGGCTGCTGAGGGAAACGCGCAATTACGTGCCAAAATTGCTGGCCATCAAGCACATCATTTCCGATCCGGCGAAATTCGGGCTGGCATTGCAGGATATCCCGAACAAGCCCTATTTTGCAGCCATTACCACTACCCAGCACATCGACGTAAAGCTGGCTGCCCAGCTGGCCGGTATCTCGGAAGACGAATTCGCCGCGCTCAATCCGGCACACAACCGGCCGGTAATATTGCAGGACAACAATGATTTCATCCTGTTGCCGATCGACAAGATAGCAACCTTCAGGACCAACCTGGAAAACTATGACAAGCCGCTGGTAAGCTGGCAGCCATACAAACCCAAGAAGGGGGAACGCCTTGACAAGCTTGCCCCGCGCTTCGGCCTGTCGTTGGCCAACCTGAAGTCGGTGAACGGGCTTTCCCGGCACGGCAATATCAGTACCGGACAAACCCTGCTGGTACCGTTAAACGGAGACGAATCCTCCAGCGTATTCGAAGCCTTCAATATGCATGTTGCGCCTACCGACAACCCGACGAGAATCAGAGTCCGCCGTGGAGACACACTGGGCGCCCTGTCGCGCCGATATCACGTCAGCATCGCAAAGTTGCGGCTATGGAACGGCCCGCTGAAAATCATCAGGATTGGCCAGACACTGGTTATTTCGGAAGAAGGATTGAGTCCGCGCTACATCAGGCACAGAAAATCCAGGGATAGGTCGAACGATGTCGCGCAAAATGGCAATGAATCTTCAAATGAGTCTTCACAGGGAATCTAGTTCGGCACGCGACGGCATTTTTTCCGGAATTGAACTGAAATAGCGGTATCCCTTCCACAGCCGCCACGCGCCCCACATCAGTCCCGCCGCACTGCGGCGGCGAATCAGAATTAAAGCCATCGCGCCGGCAACCAGCAAAGGATGGCGGCGCATATAACGCACTCCCGCAATTCCCCTGTCGGCCAGGGCCAACGGTGCATCCCATTCCGCTCCGGCCTCGGCGATCTGACCGCGCTGCGCGGCGATTCTTGCCAGCAACTCGCCCCGGCGCTGTTTGAGTTCGAACAATTTATTATTCATGGCCCGGTTATTCTCCTGGTCCCAGATGTTCCCTGTCCCGGGCCAATTCAGCAAGACTCGCGGAAAACAGCTTCGGTCTGGACTGCGCCTTGCTGCGCAATCGAAACGCGATCAGTATCCCGGACACGAAGAACAGTATGCACAGACCGCCCAGCACTGCAATGCGATGGTCGTCCCAGAACAGCACGGTGATGAAAATCGTAAGCAACAGCAGCGCCATGCCAAAACTGAACAAAGCCAGCAGCGACAGGAAGAACATTTGCGTCAGGTGCAAACGCTCCTCCTGCAGTTCATTCGCAAGCAGTTCCAGCCGCGTCGATCCGATCTCGATCAGCGTCGAAGCCAGTCGCTTGACTGAATCCAGCAAACCGGCACCCTGCCCGGCCATGGCCTAACGGCCGCGTCCAATCAGCATGCCGATGATGACACCCACGCTGGCACCGACACCGATTGCCGTCCACGGATTATCGTGAACATACTCGTCAGTGGCTTTGGCGGCGAGTTTGGTCTTCTCGATCATTTCAAATTCCGCCGCATTAAGACGCGCCTTGGCGATAACCAGGTTTTCCTGGATACGCTCGCGTGCCGCAGTCACCTTTTCACCCGCCTGCCCCGCAGTCGCGCGCAGCAATTCCTCCGCGTCGGTAACAACCGCGCGAAAATCCTGGATCAGTTTATCCTTGCCTGCCTCGCTTTTCGTTCCTGCCAATTTCGTGCTCATGATTCACTCCTTATTTGTACAATCGATTCGTGATCATCTTGCGATGAAAACCCCGCTTACTTCTGGATATCCTGCAACCTTTGTAAACCTAAATCACCCTGTCGTCAACCCGGGATTCCGGCATGCAAATAGCAACTCAAGCTGTGCGTCGGGGAGTGGCTGGTCGACGGCGGATAATGCGTGCGGCATTGCTCCGTCGCATGCATGCAGCGTGGCGAAAAATGGCAACCTTGCGGCGGATTGGCAGGCGAAGGCAAGTCCCCCTCCAATCGGATGCGCTCCCTGTTAGCACCATCTATACGCGGAACGGCAGACAGCAGTGCCCGTGTATAGGGATGCATCGGTGAGCGCAACACCTCCGCAGCAGTGCCGCGCTCCACGATGCGGCCGAGATACATCACGCATACCTCATGGGCAAGATATTCGACCACCGCAAGGTTATGAGTGATGAAAAGGTAGCCAAGTTCGTATTTCAGCTGCAATGACTTCAGC
>JBAUQH010000073.1:0-5845 GCA_049580605.1 Gallionella sp.
CTGCATGACGCTCTCGGGGTGTAATACGCCCTGTCGGCCAAACAAAAGCCGGGGACTGGGTCCCCGGCTGCATGGAAAATCCCGAAACGTTTGCTCGGGAACGTTAGTTGGTAGACGTCAGCCGGGATTGCGTTTCTTTTCATCCTCCTGGGCGTCCATCAGCGCGCCGCCGGCAGCGGAGATCAGCACGATCATCACGGTGCCGACCAGCCACGCAAAGTACCAGGAAGCCTCGGCCCCCAGGATGACGCCGAGGACGATCACGAGAACGGCGATCACCAAATAGAGCAGGAACTGGAAAAAGGTTTTCATCATATCTCCTTAGTAAGCATGATCGTCAGCTTCAACCGCGGAGCCCTTGACTTTGCCCCGCATGATATAGAACGCCCAGCTGGTGTACCACAGGATCAGCGGCACGAACACGGCGGCCCAGCCGGTCATCCAGGAAAGCGTCAGCTGGCTTGAACCCGAATTCCACGCCGTGAGGCTTTGCGAGGGGTCGCTGCTGGATGGCATCATGAAGGGGAACAGGGCCGTCCCCGCCGTGCCAAGGACGCCGATCCAGGCCAGTGCCCCCAGCCACCAAGCAAGGGTGGCCTTTCCGGCACGCGCCGCCAGGGCCCCGAGCAACATGCCCACATAGCCCAGCGCCGGGACCAGCCAGAGGATGGGATGATTGTGGAAATTGCCTAGCCAGGCACCGTCGGCCAGGGTGACGGTCTGCTGCAGCGGCGTTTGGGCAACGGCCGGATCAGGTCCTGACACCAACTGGAAGCCCTGCATGTTGGCCACCCAGATTCCGCCCACGGTGAACAGCACGGCAGCCACAATCCCGCCGACCACCACGGCACCGCGAGCCCGCTGTTGCAGGGCGCCCTCGCCCCGCCCCATGAGCATGGCGCCGCCCATGAAAATCGACAGCGACAGCGAGAGCAAGCCGGCAAGAATGGCGAACGGGTTGAACAGCGTGATGAAGCTGCCCGTGTAATAGGATGTCATGTTCCAGCTGAAATGGAAGGGCACGCCGCTGAACATGTTGCCGATGGCGGCACCATAAATGACCATCGGCAGAAACCCGCTCACAAACAGGGCCCAGTCCCAGATATTGCGCCAGCCGGGGGAAGGCAGCTTGCTGCGGTACTCAAAGCCCAGGGGGCGTACGATCATGCTCCATAGCAGCAGCAGCATGACCACGTAGAGCCCCGAAAAGGCGGTGGCGTAGATCAGAGGGAAGGCCGCAAAAATCGCGCCGCCACCCAGAATGAACCACACCTGATTGCCGTCCCAATGGGGACCGATGATGTTGAGCGCAACACGGCGTTCCGTGTCAGTGCGCCCGACGTAGCGCAGCAGGGTGCCGACGCCCATGTCCATGCCGACCATAATGGCCAGCCCAATGAGCAGCACGCCCAGCAACACCCACCACAACACTTTCAGTATCAAATAGGCTTCCATCTCAGATCTCCTCGCGTTTCATCATGACACCCGCGCCAGCATAGGCGCCGCCTGGGGCCCGGGGCCGGGCCGGTTCGTGTGAATGCTCGTCCGGACCCTTGCGGATGAATTTGACCATCAGATACATCTCCACGGCGATAAAAATGGAATACAGCAGCACGAACCCGGTGAGGGAGAACACCATGTACGCCACGCTGTGGGTGGAGGCAGACATCCAAGTGGGCAGCATTTCGTACACCGTCCAGGGTTGGCGTCCCAGCTCCGCAACCAGCCACCCCATCTCGCATGCAAGGAAGGGAATGGGGATCATCCAGGGCGCAAGCCTGAGAAACCAGCGGTGCTGCTCGACGTCGTTACGCAGGGTATAGATCACCGCCATGATGAGGAAGGCCAGCATCAGAAGGCCGAATGCGACCATGAGGCGGAAGGTCCAGAAGATGGCTGCCACCGCCGGTATGGTGTCATTGGCGGCCTGGGCAATATCCGAATCGGTGGCCTGTGAAACATCTTCATCGGGCGCATAGCGCTGCACCAGAAAGCCGAAGCCGAGATCCTGCTCATGTGCCTTGAACTGGGCCAGGGCCTGGGCATTGGCCGGATCCTTGCTGAGGATCTTGAGTGCCTCCACCGCGGGAATGCCGTTCCTGACGCGTTCCGCGGCCTGTGCCTTGATCTCCTTGATCCCCGGTATATCCTTGGTCATGGTGTGGGTCAGAAGCGGCGTCAGCACGTAGGGGATCTGCAACGACCAGGTGTTGCGCTGTTCGCTCTGGGAGGGCCAGGCAGCGACATTGAACGGTGCCGGCGCCGGTTCGGTCTGCCACATCGCTTCCATGGCCGCCAGTTTGCTGGGTTGTGCGTTGCCCCCGACGAAGCCCAGCGCATCTCCCAGGGTGATGACGCCCGCGGTTGCCAGCACGCCGAACAACGCGGCCATCCGGAACGAGCGCTTGGCGATTTCGGTGTGCTTGCCGCGCAGCATATACCACGCGCTGATGCCGGCGACGAAGATTGCGGCCGTCACATAACCGGCAATGGTGGTATGAACGAATTTCGCCTGGGCATCATTGTTGAAGATGAGGGCAGCGAAATTGGACAACTCCATGCGCATGGTGATCGGGTTGAAATGCGCCCCCTGGGGATCCTGCATGAAACCATTGGCCACCAATATCCACAGCGCCGACAGGTTGGAGCCCAATGCCACGAGATAAGTTACGATCAGGTGCTGTCCTTTCGAGAGACGCTGCCAGCCGAAGACCATCAGGCCCACGAAGGTGGATTCCATGAAGAATGCCATCAGGCCCTCAATCGCAAGGGGAGCACCGAAGATGTCACCGACGAAGCTGGAGTAAAAGGACCAATTGGTCCCGAACTCGAATTCCATCGTCAGGCCAGTCGCGACGCCAAGGGCGAAGTTGATGAGAAACAGCTTGCCCCAGAACTGGGTCATGTCCCGGTAAATTTTCTTGCCGGTCGTGAAATAGACTGTCTCCATGGCGGCGAGCAGAAAGCTCATGCCGAGAGTCAGCGGGACAAACAGGAAGTGGTAAAGGGCAGTCGCTGCGAACTGCCAGCGTGAAAGTTCAACGACGGTACCGTTGATCATGGGGAGCTCCTCTTTGATAACAATGGAAACTGGGCATGTCTATTTAAGCACTATTTGAAAACACTTGCTGCAAATAGGGATATTCGAATATTAGCATAAACTCATATACAAACAACAGCTTTTTTTGGGGACCACATCAAACCTTGCGCTTCTCATTTGCGACGAACGTTTATTCATGAGGCATTCCCGTTCCGGAAAATGCAAGCAACTGATACTATATACTAATTCAGGATATATATTATCTATGGGATGGTCAAACCTCCACCCGATTCCTTCAGTGTCGCTGCTACTGGGTTCGATACGGATCAGAACCTACTCGCGAACAGGCACCCCGACGACGCGAAGGTGGTCACTGCCCCGTGCACCAATACATGAAATGACAGGAATCTGTGCGTATCTTGAGAATGCGATGCGCCAAGCAAGCGAAATGAGTATTCTAATCAGTTCCATCCAGGTTCCCGCCTGGATAGGCATCGCGCTGTGTGCCAATTGCCGCTTTGGGTTGGGAATAACAGCAGCCCTTATGCCTCGCCATATTTGAAAATTTAAAGGAAAGATGAAGTGCCAACATGCCCATTACCCGCGCAAATGTCAGTTGAACCGATAAATCAATCCAAGCAGTTGCGACAGGTAATTAAATTATGATGCAATCATCACGTACTTCGACTTGGACTATTGCCATTGCCGTGGATGATTTCGTGATGGCGCATGTCGGTTATGCGATCCAGAAAATGACTGAGCAGGAAGCACGCTCGGCTTGGGAACATCTCGATGAGACGCTGGCCAGCCAGGCTGAAGGGGAGAATCAGTCAGCATGGCCAGGTTGATTCTGAATCGCCTAATGATGTGATTTTGCCATCAGCTTCAGTATCTTCAGGTTTATGACGATAAAGCGGATACCCTGCCATATCAGCGAAGTGCGCATATAGCGGGTAAATCCGGTCGGAGCCGGCGGATAATAAGCCTGCTGATAAGGTTCCCTGTTGGTGATTTTGTTGGTCATGCTTTGCTCCTGAAATTTTTCGCGAACATCAATCTGGAATAATCGACCAGCCCGGCTTCATTTTTGCCTGGTAGATGAAGGCATGGTGCAGGAAGTATTTCATCCAGTGCCCTGCCAAACCGATCTCGCCGAAAGTCAGTTCAATGTCTCGGCCATAATCCGGGTACTTCTCGTAGTCCGGCACCACCGGGTAGACCGTCATTGTCGCAGCGGTACCGTTGAAAATATCCGACCCGGTCGAAGCAACGCAGGCCGCACCCATCTCCGCCATCGATGCGGTATGGGTCGGTTTGTCGGCCCCATTGAGCATGTCGCGGATGCTCATCGCGACCGCTTTCGCCATCGCAGCCGATGGCATACCGGTTCTAGGCGCGGTCGGGTTAATCGGTGTGCCGTTTGCGCTCTGCATCGGCTTGCTGATCATGTGCGGCGGCGCGAACGCGATGCCGACTGCAAACAAATTCCGGTAGGCCGGTGACTGGTATGTTTTTGGCCAGTCATGGGCGCTCCATTCCAGGTAGGGGCGCGCAGTGTAATCCGCGTCAACCTTCATGAAACCGTTGGGTGCGAACAACTGACCGGAGATGTCTTCGCCGGCCTTGTTGTATGCCTTCAGTCCGACACCTGCGAAGGGCGGGATCAGCATCGAGAAATCGAATTCCAGCTCATGGAAGGTGCCGTCAAGTATTTCGTAATGGATCTTCCCGGCTTCGACCTTCTTAACATGGGCACGTGTGATCCATTCAATGCCGCGCTCGACCATCAGAGATTCGGCAAAGGTCTTGCCGTTCGTGACGTAGCCCCCGCGCTTGATATGCACGCCGCCCATGCCGAAGTCGCCCAGTTCGTATTCGTTGCTGATCCAGATGATGCGCGCCTTGTCCCGCACCCCGGCCTGGCGCAACTCATGATCCACGTTGTAGATATATTCGAAGGCTGCACCCTGGCAGGTGCACATGCCGTGGCCGGTGCCGACGACGAAGGTTTTTCGTTCACCTGCTTTCATTGCATCAATGGTCTTCTGGAGTTTTTCATTCGCTTCCAGCGCGTGACTCGCAGTGCACACGGATACCGTATGTCCGTGTTCCGGGCCCAATCCTTCGGTCGCGCCAAAATTCAGCTTCGGCCCGGTCGCGTTCACCAGGTAATCGTAACTGATGTTTTCCTGAACGCCGGCCTTGTCGGCACGGGTGTACTCGATAGTCACGAACGGTATTGTACTTTCCGCATTGCCTTCCGGGTTGATCGACAGTGCCTTGCCCTGGCGAAAATCCACCCGGGTTTTGCCGTATACCTCTGCGAGGTCAAAGGTGACCTGTTCCTCTTTCATCTGTCCGACGCCGACCCAGATATTGGAAGGTATCCAGTTCCATTTGGCATTGGGCGACACAACGACGATCTTGTGCTGCGTGCCCGCCCATTTGTTCAGGTATCGTGCGACCGTGTGCCCGGCGATACCCGCACCCAGAATTACAACTCGTGCCATTACATACCTCTTATCTGAAGTCCAACATTAAACTGCAACAAGCCGATCTGGCGTGAACATGCCCGTATCGGTTCAGCTTTTTCCCGCTCTTGTTTCCCCAGGCTCGATCTTACAAAAGTATTCCGCTTCGAGCCATATCACGTTGATGATGCAGAAAGTCATCGCAAACCCCGCTCCACGTATCCATGCAAAGCACCACAGGATTTTTCATTTCGGTGAATGTTAAGGTCGTCGCCGCGAACCGGTTCGACCGGGGTCTTGCCGCGCAGCACGCTGAACACCCAAGCCGTATAGG
>JBAUQH010000074.1:0-10125 GCA_049580605.1 Gallionella sp.
CGTTTGTAGTCCGGGCCTGCCGAACAGGCACCCAGCAACGCGCACATGGAAAGGGTGAGCAACAGCGATTGTAGTGGGGTGTTTTCGTGTAATTGTTTCGCGCGATACGGGCGGACCAGTCGACGCACCGCTGAATATTCTGTTGTGCTCATGGCAGACCTCTATGTTGATTGATTGAGTGCAGCAGTATTGAATTTGCGACGTTCCCACCAACGGCGTCCCCACTGGCGCAGCTTGTCCAGTTCCAGATAGATCACCGGTGTGGTGTACAGCGTCAGCAACTGGCTGACGATCAGTCCGCCGGCGATCGATATGCCGAGCGGCTGGCGCAATTCGGCACCATTGCCGCTGATCAGAGCCAGCGGCAAGGTAGTGAACAGCGCCGCCATGGTCGTCATCAATATCGGGCGCAAACGCAACAGACAGGCCCGGTGTATCGCCTCGCGCGGATCGGCATCGCCTTCCTCGCGTTCTATCTGCAATGCAAAATCGACCATCAATATCGCGTTCTTCTTCACGATCCCGATCAGCAGGAATACTCCGATCAGTGCGATGATGGAAAAGTCGGTATGGAACAGCAGCAGCGCCAGCACCGCCCCCATTCCGGCCGAGGGCAGGGTGGACAGTATGGTCAGCGGGTGTATGGTGCTTTCGTACAGCATGCCCAGCACGATATAGATGACAAGTATCGCGGTGAAGATGAACAGGGGTTGATTCTTGAGCGTGTCCTGGAAGAGCTTGGCCGTACCCTGGAATCCCCCCTGTATGCTGCCCGGCAAGCCGATCTTCACCATCTCGATGTCGATCAGTCGCTGTGCCTGGCCGAGCGAGACACTTTTGTCGAGATTGAAAGAGATCGTCGAGGCGGCAAACAGGCCCTGATGGTTGACGGCCAGCGGCGTGGTGTCGCGTTCGTAATGCGCCAATGCCGACAAGGGTACGCGCTGTCCCGCGGCGCTCATCAGGTAGATATCATTGAGCGATTCGGGTCCCTGCAGGTATTGCGGTGCGGCTTCCAATACCACGCGGTATTGGTTCAGCGGGGCGTAAATGGTTGAGACCAGACGCTGGCCGAACGCATCGTTCATGGTCTGGTCTATGGCGGCTACCGAGATGCCGTACCGGGCGGCGGCTTTCCGGTCGATCACCAGGCTGATTTCCAATCCCTTGCTCTGCTGGTCGGTGTTGATGTCGGTCAGCCCGTGTATATTGCCAAAGGCGGCAAGAACGCGCGGTTCCCAGGTGCGCAACTCGTCCAGGTCGCTGGATTGCAGGGTATATTGATAAAGCGCCGGAGAAGGCCGCCCGCCGGCGCGGATGTCCTGAACAGGCGCCAGAAACACCTGCGCCCCGGATAATGAAGCCAGTTTGTGTCTCATTCTGCCGATGACCGCGATTGCATCCTGCCTTTGCTGATAGGGTTTCAGGGCTAAAAAAATGAAACCGCCATTGTTTCCGCCGCGCCCACCGGTAAAGGCCACCACGTTTTCCGTCGCCGGGTCGTGTTTGATGATGGCCACGATGTCCTTTAGTTTTTGCGACATGGCCTGAAATGAGATGGCCTGGTCGGCCTGTATGTTGCCGATAACCAGTCCGGTGTCCTGGGTGGGAAAGAATCCCTTGGGAACGACCTGGTACAGGTAAACATTCAGTGCCAGCGTGCCGAAAAAGATCGCCATCATGAATCGGTGATGGTCGAGCGCCCAGGTCAGGCTGCGATCATAGGCGTGCAACAGCTTGCCGTAACCGCGCTCGCCCCAGGCTGCCAACCGTCCATGTATGTGCGAGTCGCGTTGTTTGAGCAGTCGCGAAGCCAGCATCGGGGTCAGCGTAAGCGAGACCAGCAGCGAGATGAAGATCGCGATAGACAGGGTCGACGCGAATTCGCGGAACAGCCTGCCGATGATGCCGCCCATCAACAGCACTGGCAGGAATACCGCCACCAGTGACAGGCTCATCGACAGCACCGTGAAGCCGACTTCCCTCGCGCCTTGCAGGGCGGCCTGCATCGGCGCGACGCCCTCTTCGACGTGGCGCATGATGTTTTCCAATACCACGACCGCATCGTCTACCACAAAACCGGTTGCGACGATCAGCGCCATCAGCGACAGATTGTCCAGGCTGTAACCCAGCAGATACATCGCGGCAAATGTGCCGATCAATGAAATTGGCACGGCAATTGCCGGAATGAGCGTGGCGCGCCAATCACGCAGGAATGCGAAAACCACCAGCGCCACCAGAAACACCGAGAGCACCAGCGTCCCTTCCGAATCGTGCAATGAAGCGCGGATCGTGACGGTGCGGTCCGACATCATATGCACCACGATGTCCGGCGGAATGGAGGCCTCGAGTTCAGGAAGTTCGGCCTTGATGGCCTCGACCGCGTCGATGATATTCGCCCCGGGTTGGCGGAAAATGATCAGCTGTACCGAGGGCTCTCCGTTGGCCATGCCCATATTGCGCACGTCCTGCAATCCCGTGCTGACATGGGCCACCTGATTCAGCCGTATTGGTACCCCGTCGCGGTAGGCAATGACCAGATTGCTGTATTGCCCGGCTACCGTGAGCTGGTCATTGGCCTGTATCTGCCAGCGGTGTTGTCCGTCTTCCAGCGCCCCCTTTGGCGCATTGATGTTGTCGGCGGCAATTTCCTGGCGCACCTGCTCCAGGCTGAGGGCCATGTTGTTGAGCCGGCCCAGGTCCATGTCGACACGCACCGCCGGCAGCGCGCCGCCGCCCACGGTGACCTGGCCGATCCCTGCCAGCTGGGAGATCTTTTGCGCCAGTATCGTCGAGGCGGCATCGTACATCTGGCTCTGCGATTTGCTTTTCGATGTCAGCGACAGGATCATGATCGGCGCGTCGGCCGGATTGACCTTGCGGTAGGTCGGATTGCCGGCCATGCCGCCCGGCATCATCGGCAGCGCGGCATTGAGGGCGGCCTGAACTTCGCGTGCCGCACTGTTGATGTTCTTGGACAGGTCGAACTGGATGGTGACATTGGTCGAGCCCAGCGAACTGGTGGAGGTCATCTCCGTGATACCCGCGATCTTTCCCAGCGAGCGCTCCAGCGGGGTTGCCACGGTCGCCGCCATCACGTCCGGGCTGGCACCCGGCAGACTGGCCTGTACGTTGATGGTAGGAAAATCGACCTGCGGCAGTGGCGACACGGGCAGCAGCCTGAACGCGATCGCGCCGAGCAGCAAGATCGCCATCGCCAGCAACGTCGTCCCGACCGGGCGCTGAATGAAGGGCGCGGAAATATTCACACAGTGCTTTCCCGGGTTGCTGCATCGCCGGAAAGATGCGCTTTCCAGGCCGTTGCCAGCTGGTCAAACATCAGGTAGATGACGGGGGTGGTGAACAGCGTGAGCAGCTGGGACAGCAGCAGTCCGCCGACCAGCGTGATACCCAGCGGTTGGCGCAGTTCCGCACCCATGCCGCCGCCGATGATCAGCGGGATCGCGCCGAATATCGCGGCGAAGGTGGTCATCAGGATGGGCCGCAGTCGCAGCTTGGCCGCCTGCAAGATCGCATCGGCAGGGGACAATCCCTGGTTGCGCTGCGCATCCAGCGCGAAGTCCACCATCATGATGGCGTTCTTCTGCACGATGCCGATCAGCAAAATGATGCCGATGATCGCGATCACGGTCAGGTTGTTGCCGGTCAGCATCAAGGCCAGCAGGGCGCCGATCCCCGCCGACGGCAGCGTGGACAGGATGGTCACCGGATGCACGAAGCTTTCATACAGCACACCGAGCACGATGTACATGGTCGCGACGGCCGCCAGCAGCAGCCACAGCTGGTTGGACAGGGCCGACTCGAACGCGGCCGCCGCGCCCTGCATCTTGATCGGCACCGCAACCGGCAATCCGATTGCGGTTTGTGCCTGGTGAATCGCCTTGACCCCAGCGCCGATCGAAACACCCGGGGCCAGTCCGAATGAGATCATCGCCGCCGGGAACTGGCCGAGGTGGTCGATCTCCAACGGTCCGGTCTGCTGCACGATGCTCGCCACCTGGGCCAGCGGCACCGCCTGTCCGCTGGCCGAGGGCAGGTAGATGCTGTTGAACCCGTCCAGTCCCTGGCGATCCTGAGAATCGAGTTGCAGTACGACTCGATACTGGGTCGACTGGGTAAAGATGGTCGAGACCAGGCGCTGGCCAAAGGCGCTGTACAGCGCACTGTCGATGGTCGCGACGCTGATGCCGAGCCGCGATGCGGCATCGCGGTCGATATTCACATAGGCCTGCAGGCCATCGTTCTGCAAGGTGCTGGTCACGTCGGTGAATTGCGGCATGGCGTGCAATTTGTCGATCAGCAGCCCGCTCCATTTGGCCAGATCATCTGCGCTGGTTGCGGAGATGCTGAATTGGTAAGTGCTGCGGCTGACCAGATCGTCTATGGTCAGGTCCTGCACGGGTTGCAAATAGACCTGCAGATCGTCGGTAAGGGTGGCCTGCTGCTGCAAACGGGTGATGATGGGCCCGACCCGGTCGCCGCGTTGCGCCAGGGGTTTCAAACTGATCAGCATGCGGCCGCTGTTCAGCGTGGCATTGCTGCCGTCCACACCGATGAAAGTGGAGATGTTTTCCACCGCGGGGTCCTTGAGCAGCTGGTCCACCAGTGCCTGCTGCTTGCGGTTCATTTCCTGGAACGAGGTGCTTTGCGGTGCGACGGTGATGGCCTGGATCAGCCCGGTGTCCTCGACCGGGAAGAATCCCTTGGGGATGACCAGATACATTACCGCGGTCAGTATCAGCGTGCCGAACGCAAACATCAGTGTCAGCCGTTCATGGCTGAGCACCCAGCGCAGCGCGCGGCCATACCCTTCGATCAAACGGTTGAACTGCTGCTGGCTCCAGCGCATCAAGCCGCTTTGCTGGTCGTCCGGCACATGCCTGAGCAGGCGGGCACTGAGCATCGGGGTGAAGCTCAATGACACCGCTGCCGAAATCAGGATGGCCACCGCCAGGGTGATCGCGAATTCACGGAACAATCGTCCGACCACATCGCCCATGAACAGCAGCGGGATCAGCACGGCGATCAATGAGAAAGTCAGCGAGATGATGGTAAAGCCGATCTGTTTTGCGCCTTTCAGGGCGGCTTGCAGGGGCGGATCAGCGCGCTCGATATAGCGGGAAATGTTCTCGATCATCACGATCGCATCATCCACCACGAAACCGGTCGCGATGGTCAATGCCATCAGGGTCAGGTTGTTGATCGAGAAGCCGGCCAGAAAGATCACGCCGAAGGTGCCTATCAAGGAAAGCGGCACCGCCATCGCCGGGATGAAAGTTGCCCGCACGCTGCGCAAGAATAGCCAGATCACCAGCACCACCAGCACCACCGATAGCATCAGCTCGAATTTCACATCCGAGATCGCCGCGCGTATCGTCACGGTGCGATCCGAAAGCACGGTCAGTTCGGTGGCACCCGGCAGGGTCTTGCGCATTTGCGGCAGCAGTTGCTGTATTCGGTCGACCACCGCGATCACGTTTGCTCCGGGCTGGCGCTGCACATTGATCACGATGCCGGGTTTGTGGTTGACCCAGGCGGCGAGCAGCGCGTTCTCTGGCCCTTGAACCACCGTGGCCACATCGCCAAGATGCACCGGCGCGCCCTTGTTGTAGGAGATCACCAGGTTGCGATAGTCATCAGCCGATTGCAATTGGTCGTTGGCATTGATGGTCGACGCGCGCAGCGGACCGTCAAAACTGCCTTTGGGCGTGTTGACATTGGCTGCAGTGATCGCCGCCTGCACACTGGCAAGACTCAGGCCGTATGATGCAAGCATGCGGCCGTTGACCTGTACCTTGACGGCAGGACGCTGGCCGCCGCTCAGCGTGACCAGTCCCACGCCGGCCACCTGCGATAGTTTTTGCGCCAGCCGGGTGTCGGCGATATCCTGCAGTTGCGTCAGCGGCAGCGTGTCCGATGTCAGTCCCAGTGTGATCACCGGCGCATCGGCGGGATTGACCTTGGCATAGATCGGCGGCGAAGGCAGGTCTGTCGGCAGGAAAGTGGTCGCTGCATTGATCGCCGCCTGCACTTCCTGTTCCGCGACGTCGAGTGACAGGCTCAATTCAAAACGCAGGGTAATCACCGAGGCGCCGCCCGAACTGGCGGTCCACATCTGCGCAAGCCCGGGCATTTGCCCGAATTGCCGCTCCAGCGGAGAGGTGATCGATGAAGTGATGACGTCCGGGCTCGCGCCGGGATACAGTGTGGTCACTTGTATGGTCGGATAGTCAACCTCGGGCAGGGCGGATTGCGGCAACAGCTTGTATCCGACAAAACCGGCCAGCAACACCGCAACCATCAGTAAAGTGGTGGCGATGGGCCGCAATATGAAGATGCGGGACGGGCTAGGTTCGCCCAGATTGCTGGCCAGCAATTCGCCAGAGGCGTGAAGTTCGTTGTCGGGCTTGGCTGCAGAACCGGAAGTGTTAGATTGTACCGGCCGTTGCTCATCATTCATGGTGTCGAAGAGCGATGTTTCGTATAAATGGATTTGTCGGCATTCTTGTGGTCCGGTGTGCCCGATTGGGCAGAATTGGCGGCCCCATACTCTGCAACGACTTTCACCGTGTCGCCATCCCTCAGCCGGTCGAGTCCGTCGGTGACAACACGCTCGCCAACCTCAAGCCCGGAAAGGATCGCGGTGTAATCCAGGTTGCTGGCACTTGTCGTGACTTTGCGTACCGCGACCTTGTCACTGCTATCGATCACGTAGACATAACTGCCGGGTGTTCCGATCGCAATTGCCGCAGTAGGAACCACCACGGCATTGCCGAGACTATCGACCAATAGCCGAACATTGACGTACTGGTTGGGAAACAATGCCATCCTGGCATTGGAGAATTCTCCTTTGAGCATGACTGTGCCGGTGGCCGAGTTGATCTGGTTGTCCACGGCGATAATCTTCCCGCTATCAAGCTGGACTTCGCGACGCTGATCCCAAACCTGCACCTTCAGATCGGCTTTGGCGCGCATGCGTTCTAGCAACAGTGGGAGCTGGGTTTGTGCAATCGCAAAGGTCACAGAGACCGGCTGCACCTGAGCGATCGTAACGATCGGCGTTGACGCGGGCACCGCGCCGGTCAATGCACCAGTGCCGCCGCCGATCGCACCGCTGGTACCAACCATGTTGCCCGCGTCAACCTGACGCAAGCCGACGATCCCCGAACTGGGCGCCGTGATCCGTGTCCAGTCCAACTGCAAATTGGCGTTGGCGACGGCGGTCTTGTCTCCCGCAACGGTACCGATCAACTGGGCTACCAGCGCGCGTTGATCGGCAACTTGCTGTTCGGCGATGGATTCCTGTTTGAGCAATGTTTCATATCGCACCAGATCGGACTGGGAACCGTCAAGCTGTGCCTGGTCTTTCGAGAGTTGTGCCTTCGCCTGATCAAGCAGGATACGGTAAGGACGCGAGTCGATGGTGGCCAGAAGTTGCCCGGCCCTGACAGATTGTCCCTCTTTGAAATTGATGCTTTCCAGCAATCCGGCCACTCGCGGCATGACGTTAACATAATTGCGTGGCACAACCGTTCCCTGTGCATCTATCCATACCGGCATGGTTTGCTTTTGCACGGTCGTTGCCGTGACCGGAATCGGGGCATTGGCCCCGGGCGGTACCTCTGTTTTTCTTGCATAACTTGGAAGCAGCATGAATAAAGTCATTACAAGGACAGCCAAGGCTACAAATCGATAACCGCTAAACAGCCATTTCAATCCAAGCAATGGCGGACGAAATTCAAGCTTTCGGGATTGTATTTTCATCGGCCGGTCAACTTCCTGTTTATACGGGCGGTTTTATTTGCAATCGGGAACGATCATTGCGTAGCGGGGAAAATGTCCGTTACCACTACCCGAACTCAGGTTTCCTGAGGGCGCAAGTCGCCCCGCAGGAAAACATAGCGGCCCCAGGACAATTGCTGTTTTTCAGGAATACAATTACTGCTTTTCTTGCCTGGGATGTTCTTTGGTCAATCCAATATCCGCGATGCTTTAAGATGAACCGTGCTCTTGCTGTTTCCAGTTGTGGCCATCTTCGTCATGATGCATGCGCATGCCATGAAATCCGTAACCGGCACGCTGATGATGAAGGAAAAAATGTGCAGTCTGATCAAGAACCTTGCGTTGATCCGGAGTCAATGAAGCCTGCAATTTGGCTGTTGCATCTGCGATTTTTGTCAGTTTGCCGGCCATTTCCGAGGCCCTGTTGGCACGGTAACGGGCAACGGTTGCCGCATCTGCATCATCTCCCGGCTTCTTCGCATTCAAGTCCGGCAGCGATTCGATCGACTTGGCAAAGTCATCCCAAACATCCTGTTGGGAGGCTTTTATTTCCAGGCGCTGCTCCAGTCTGTCCATCCTTGTCTTCATCCGTTCCTGTATATGCTGCTGTATTTGTTGCGGACTCATCGCTCTGTAGTCGCAGTGGTCGGAGGGATCGGCCATAGCGATCGTATAGAATGAGGATATCAGGATTGCACCGGTAATCAGGGTGGCCATGATGCCCAGCTTGGGATTCACGTTAGGTAATTTCATTTTGCTCTCCAATGGTTAATCAGATTTTTCCGCTTGATGCATTCAGTCACATGAGAGAACGCTCCAGCAATTTACCCGGGCCGGGTAACCGGGATATTTCTGCTTTGTAAAATTCCGGTCATTTTTGTATATGCTTTGATACAGATATGCCTTGAATTTCTGAAACAACTTCCGCCGACAAGCCGAATTGCATCGTTCTTTCGGCAGAATGTTTTGGCAGATAACAGACTATTTGATATCAGCAAGAGAGTCCGAACCGGAATGTTTCCTGTCGAATCGGGTCTCAGCTTCGGTCAGATGGTTGATCATGATATGGGATACCACGTTAATACCGGTCCCAGCAAAGAGTGCGGGCAATAAGTAAAGTGCAACTGATATCTCGGAGGAAAATATCCTATCGTCCAGTATGGAGGGCGTATGTTTTGCCATTTCGGACAGTATCTGTAAAAGATAAATGTCCATTCCGGACAGGACGATCAGCACAAATCCGAACAAAAGTACCATACGCTTGGATATTGAGCGCCTAAGCCACATGGTGCCATATATCAATGCCGGGAATAGCAATGAGAATATAACCAGCATATAGAATTCCGTTTCGACAAAGACGCTTTCGCCCAAATCCGTCATCGCGATACGCTCCGCAACTGAAGTTCACGTTTCAAAATATTGCTTTCCCGGAAAGGAACCCGTCGGACTGCATTCAATATTGCCTGGGCAGAGTCAGCGTAGCAATCAGCCCGCCGCCCGACGCATTTTCAAGCGTAACGTTGCCGCCTTGCTTTCTGGCCATGTCCCTGGCGATGGAAAGTCCAAGGCCCACGCCGCCCGAATGGCGGCTGCGCGAAGATTCGAGCCGGTAAAACGGCGCAAAAACCGCCTCCAGCTTTTCCGGGGGAATGCCCGGTCCAGCATCACGTATCGCAATCTCAACCTTGTCGGCTGTTTCGCTCATCGAGATCGTTGCGCTTCCGCCGTAGCGCAGTGCATTCTCCAGCAGGTTGTTCAGGCAGCGGCGTAGTGCAACCGGCTGCAGCCGGATTGGCTGAATCTTGCCGGTCACCTTGATCAGGTTCCCTCTGCCATTCGCATCTTCGGCCAGCGTATGCACCAGTGCGTCCAGATCGAACAGGCAGGCTGCCTCCGGCTGTGCGTCACCGCGCAGATATTCGAGTGTGGTGTTGATGATGCTGGCCATTTCGTCAATGTCACTTTGCACATCGGATTTTAAATCGGGCTCGGCAATCTTTTCCGCGCGCAGCTTGAGGCGGGTAAGTGGCGTGCGCAAATCGTGCGATACGGCAGCCAGGAAGCGGGTGCGCTCTTCCATCTGCTGCTTGAGACGCGCCTGCATCTGATTGAACACCTTTGATGCCTGGCGCACTTCGTACGGACCCGAAGATTCGTCGATCATCGGTCTGTTCAGGTTCTTGCCAAGTTGTTCTGCGGCATTAGCAAGCCGCTTAATCGGGTAGGCCAGCCAGCGCGCGGCGATCCATGAAGTCAAGCCGACGGCAGTAAGCCTGATCAGGAAAACATACAGCCTGAACGGATGGTGCGGCGGTGGGGGGG
>JBAUQH010000075.1:0-1976 GCA_049580605.1 Gallionella sp.
GCGCCGCACCTGCATTGCCGCGGCGCGCGCCTCCTGTTCCAGACTGGTTGCTGCGAAGAACCGCAGTGTGTCGCCAGGCGGCGGCGTGCCCTGCCACTGCGCGGCCATGGTACGCAAATCGTGCGCATCATCGGCCGACATCGCCGCGCGGATGATTTGCGCGCGAAGTGATGTTTCCGCATTCTCGCGCAGCACCCTCAGGTCGAATACCGTCACAGCGGCGCGCGTGGCATATTCGTCCAGGAATCGCTGTTCCAGCGCATTCCAGTCGGAGGTTCGCAAAACATACAGGGGCCGCTCCGCCTGTGCCGCCAGTTTCGCCAGCCGCAGCTGGTAGGCGCGCGCGGCATCGGGTTCGCTGTCTGCCTGCATCGCGTACCACAACTCGAACACCAGCCGCGCCTCCAGTTGCAGCGCGCTGTTTTGCCGCGCCTGATAGGCCTGCCCCACCGCTGCGGCAAACGCTTCCGGGTTGTCCGGCAACACAGTGAGCGAGTGCGTCAACTCGTCGAACAATGCCAGCAACTCGCGGGTCATCAGCCACAGATCGGCCTGTCCGAACCAGCGCTGTCTGCGCAGCTGCCGGTACAGCAGCGCGCCGCGCTGGCTGTCCGCAATGACCGGCATGTCGAGCACGACATCCTGCGCCCAATCGCCGAGCGTGACCATCTTCGGCAGCAACAGCGTGGATTGCGAAACCTCGCCCAGCGCCCGGGCGAGCGGCCCTGCGACGTGGTAGTTGGGCAGCAGCACCGTTGCCCCGCGCAGATCGGGCAACTGCTGCGCAGGGCAGGACAGAATGTATTCGGCGATTTTTTTATAAAAAGCAGAACTCAACGAGACCCCTGCGCAACGTCCCGAGCGCAGCTATAGAAATGGCATGGCACTGCGTGGCATCCGGAAAGGTAGTGACCGCTCGCGCCCGCTGCCGAATTCCGGCCTTGCGGCTGGCGCGTCCAAGGCACGCAAGGCAAGCAATGACGAATAGACGCAGCTTGCGGTATGATTGTCGCGTTGCGGCCACGAACTCGGGACATTTTTATGAAGTATCCGCAAGCGCCGCAGTTGTGGGGAGGCCTGTCAACGATCAAGAAGGTTGAGCTTGTCCTTTACCTTGGCCCACTCGTCTGCATCGGCCGGAGGATCGATCTTTTCGACGATGACTTTCCAGGTTTTGGACAGCTCGGCGTTCAGCGCGATGAAATGCCGCTGGTTCTCGGGCAAATCGTCCTCGGCATAAATCGCCTCGACCGGGCATTCCGCAACGCACAGGGTGCAATCGATGCACTCTTCCGGGTCGATCACCAGAAAATTCGGTCCGGCGTGGAAACAGTCCACCGGGCAAACTTCGACACAATCGGTGTATTTGCACTTGATGCAGGGTTCGGAAACGACATAGGTCATGGTGACACTCCAATAATCAACAACGCGGCATTTTAGCAGAGCTGGTAAACGGGTAAAAAATTAATTCGCTTCACAGCAAAGCGGATTTTGGTTAGGATTCGGCTTGAAATAAAGCGACCCACCCCCAACCTGTCGCCTGTTGCATTCCAAACACAACCCAAACAATAGCGAGAACAACCATGAGCGAACATATACATTACGTATCCGATGCTACCTTTGAAGCCGAAGTCGTGCAGGCTCCCCTGCCGGTGCTGGTGGATTACTGGGCGGAATGGTGCGGCCCCTGCCGTATGATCGCGCCGATCCTGGAAGAGGTCTCCAAGGAATATGCAGGCCGCTTGACCGTCGCAAAACTGAATGTCGACGAAAACCAGCAAACACCTGCAAAGTTCGGCATCCGCGGAATACCGACCCTGATGTTGTTCAAGAACGGCGACATTGCCGCCACCAAGGTCGGCGCCCTGTCAAAATCCCAATTGACGGCTTTTATTGACAGCCACATCTAAAGCGTTTACTGTCACACCCGCATCGCCTCCCCAGATTCGTCCCTTGGCAATTTTTATAGAATAAAA
>JBAUQH010000076.1:0-38818 GCA_049580605.1 Gallionella sp.
TCCATATTTAAACCAAAGGAGATCGAATTGAAAATATTATTTGTAGCGACAGGTGCAGTATGCTTAGTTACGTTTTTACTATCAGCTCAAGCCTATACAGGCCAGGAATTTTCCAAAAATGCGAGGATAAAATTGAAGGAGGCCCGTGAGATCGCACTCAAGGCTTACCCTGGCAAAATCACCGATGAAGAATTGGAAAAAGAAAATGGCGGCAGCGGATTGCGTTATTCTTTCGACATCAAACGTGGCAAGGGTGCCAAAACCCAGGAGGTGGGCGTGGATGCCGTGACCGGCAAGTTGCTGGAAAATGCCACTGAAGGACCAAATCCCGACTAGCGGAGATATATCATTATGCGGTTGTTGGTGGTGGAAGACGATCAGATGATTGGTGAGTCCATGCAGCAAGGACTCAAGAACACAGGACTTGCCGTTGATTGGGTGCGGGATGGCAAGTCAGGCGAACTAGCGCTTGGCAACGGCGTGTATGACTTGATGATCCTCGATCTCGGCCTGCCTCAAAAGGGCGGCATGGAATTATTGAGTCAGTTGCGACGACAAGGAAACGATCTGCCGGTTCTGATTGTCACCGCGCGCGATTCAATTGAAGACAAGGTTGCCGGTTTAAACATCGGCGCTGACGATTATCTGGTCAAGCCATTCGATTTCGATGAGTTGAATGCAAGAGTAAATGCCATCATGCGCCGGCGTGGCGGCAGGGGAAATCCGGTAATCGTATATGGCGGCTTGACGTTGGACCCGACTACCCACCAAGCAACTTTGCACGGACAGCCAGTCGGGCTTTCAGCCAAGGAATTTGCCCTATTGCATGAGTTAATGGCAGTACCGGGTGCTGTCCTGTCCCGCGCTAAACTGGAAGAAGCACTGTACGGCTGGAATGAGGAAGTCGGCAGTAACGCGGTGGAAGTCCACATCCACAATTTGCGCAGCAAACTTGGCAGCCACTCCATTCTGAACGTGCGGGGCGCGGGTTATCGGGTGTCCATGCTCAATGATGTCGATTCGCAATAAATTATTGCTTTGGTTGCTGACGGGACTGGCCGTTGCCGGCATAGGCACCGGTATTGCCACCTATTACAAGACTCATGAAGAAGTTGGCGAAATGCTCGATTACGAGTTGCGCCAGATCGCCTATTCAATGCAGCATTCGAGCAGTTTCATGCCTGACCAGATTGGGGTTCCAGGGAATTCGGATTCACGCGGCGATGACAACGATTTCGTCGTCCAGGTTTGGAACAAGAACGGCACACTGCTCTATTCCTCGCGACCTTCAGCCAAGCTGCCCCAAGCATCCGTGCAAGGATTTTCAAATCTGAAGTATGCAAACGATCAGTGGCGTGTATTCAGACTGATTTCGGGCAACAGGGTCATTCAGGCATCACAACCTGAGGACGCTCGTTGGGAGACCGCTGCTGGAATAGCCATGCGCATGCTCGGTCCGCTTGCCGTACTGGTACCGGCATTGGCGCTGTTGGCCTGGATTACGGTCAAAAAAAGCCTTGCTCCATTGGCGCAGGTTACCGAGCAAGTCGAAAAGCGTGATGCGTCTGAGATGTCACCATTGGAAATCCATACTGTTCCTGAAGAAATCCGCCCACTTTTGATGGCTCTTAACCGGCTATTGATCCGCCTAGACGACTCTATATCTTCCCAGCGTCGTTTCGTGGCGGATGCCGCACATGAACTTCGTACTCCATTGACTGCTCTGTCCCTGCAATCACAGTTGGTAGAACAGGCCCAGGATTCCAAAGAGCGAGAGGAATCGCTCCTAAGTTTGCGACTGGGTATTTCTCGTGCATCGCATTTGGTAAACCAATTACTAACGCTCGCACGCCAGGAGCCGGATGCAAAACGACCTTTTGAACGCCTTGATCTTGCGGCTATAGCTCGTCGGGTCGTTGGGGAATTCGCCCCACTGGCGGATAACAAGCGGATTGATCTTGGGATCGGAGGGAATCAATCTGAGTTTGTGTATGGGGATGAGGAAGCACTAAGGATATTGGTTGGCAACCTTGTCGATAACGCCATCCGCTATACCCCGGAGGGTGGAAAGGTTGATGTGACATTAAGCAAGGACAGTAGCAGCATAATACTTGAAGTAGAGGATAACGGCCCCGGCATACCAATCGAGGACATGGAAAGGATATTCGAACGGTTTCATCGTATCTCTGGCAATGACGCTCAAGGAACCGGTTTGGGGCTTGCCATCGTAAAGCAAATTGTTCAAAGACATGGAGCAGTTGTCGAAGTTGAAACGGGCAAGAACGGTACCGGCACAATTTTCGACATCAAATTTCCTATCCCTTCCCTGGCTTAATTATAGATTGAGTGGAAATGACGAGTCTTAAGTTTGAATTAAGCATATGAATGGTTATATGCCATTCAGGAAGGCTTTAAATAGTTAACCAGGACAAGTTATTTTGAAAAAGGAATACGCTATGAACAATTATGCTGAAAACCCGTTGACCAAGGTGCCGGAAATCACCCTGATTTTCTGGATCATAAAGATTTTAGCCACCACTCTGGGTGAAACTGGCGGAGACACGTTGTCGATGTCAATGCACTTGGGCTATCTATTGAGTACCGGAATTTTTGCTGCAATATTTGCTGTTTCCGTGCTGGTTCAGATTCTAGCCAAGAAATTTCACCCGGTTGTGTATTGGACAACCATCATTGCAACGACAACAGTCGGAACAACGCTTGCAGACTTCGCTGACCGTTCGCTTGGAATTGGTTATGCGGGTGGAACGACAATACTGTTTACATTGCTTATGTTGTCTCTACTTATTTGGTATCGCACACTCGGTTCTGTTGCCGTTGATACTGTTAGCTCGCCAAAATCGGAAATGTTCTATTGGATCACTATCATGTTTTCGCAAACTTTGGGCACGGCGCTGGGCGACTGGGCGGCCGATACAGCCGGCCTTGGCTATAGTGGTGGCGCGATATTGTTTGGGGCTATGTTGGCATTGATCGCGGCTGCATACTACCGATCTAAGATATCTCATACGGTGTTATTCTGGGCAGCATTCATCCTTACCCGGCCACTTGGCGCTGTGGTTGGGGATTTCCTCGATAAACCTATTTCTCATGGTGGCTTGGCATTAAGCCGCTACTCAGCATCCGCCACACTTTTTGCGATGATAGCGATGTTAATCTTTTCCTTTACACATAGGCCTGCAAGGAAAGCGCATTAACTCCAACGATATTTATACAAATTGCGAACTTCCAGATTAATGGAAAAGACATCGAGACGGTTTGTATCATTAGAAATTGAAGGGCCAGTTCGGGTCGTTTGGAGAAATTAATTCTACTGAATTGCCAGATTGTGGACATATTCCAAGGCAGCAACGTGCTGCTAGCGGATGCTAGTGAACGACTGGTTTCAGGTTAAGAAAAATCTAAGATTGAAAATGCGGACTGTAGTAAAACCGTACCACTTTGATACCTTGATGGCGTTTCTGTAACTGTCTCAGACTGTTTAAGTGTGTGGCGAACACTGGTAAGGCATTGATAAATATAAGGTCTGATTGGAGCCATTTCCGCTCGACATCCAAGGGGTCGTTGGTTCGAGTCCAATCGTGCCTACCAAGAATACAACGGGTTAGATCGGAAAGGTCTAGCCCGTTTTCTTTACGGTTGCATCTCTCAATTGCGGGAGCGCATGTCCAGACCGTGCAACGGGAGTTTCTCGGACTGCCTACTGGCATAATGAAAAAGCCCCCGTACTTTGTGGGTACAGGGGCGAAAAATGTCTTAACTAAAGGGGGAAGTTAAGACTTCACGTTCAGGGAGGAGAAACGTGAGATAGCTTGCGCTATCGCAACGTACGATACGAAAGTCCAGGAATAGTTCCGCAACATTTCAGAATTAGTGACGGCGGTGTTATATCGGCGTTTCATCGGAATTAATTATCGTCAATGTCCATAACAGTCTTAACCGGGCTGTTTTCCTATTGCGGTATGCTGTCCGAAACTAGCCCTGTCCGGCTAGACAGTGTAGATCGCCACGCAGTGAGTTGTTTCCATCTGCTCGTTTTTAACTGCGGAAATAACGATAACAGCAGGAATTTCATAACACCGCTCGTCCTTCGTATCCGTCCGATTTCGACACAATGCGGTAATTGAAATCGGGAATAGCGACTGTCGGCGTTTTGACCTGAAGCAGCCATGCAAATATTTGTAAATCCGTCTGCTCGGCCGCCGCTTACCGACCGAAACCTTACAAGGCCGCTTTCGTTAGCGGACTTTTAACCGGACATCAAAGAAGCCTCGAACTGGTCGACCGGCGTTGGCTTTCCAAAAAAGTAGCCTTGAAACTTTTCGCAACCACGTTGTACGAGGAATTCGCGTTGTTTTTGCGTCTCCACACCCTCCGCGATCACCTCCAGATTCATGCTCAATGCCATTCTGATGATAGTCAACACGATGTTTTGGCTGCTTTTGTTGGCATAAATACCTTGCACAAATGACTGATCGATCTTGAGTTGGTCGATCGGTAATTGTTGTAGATAACGCAGGGATGAATAGCCGGTCCCGAAATCATCCAGCGAGAGCGTGACTCCGATATCTTTTAGGGATTGCATCTTGGCTATGGTTTCTTCGATGTTCTCCACCAGCATGGATTCGGTCAATTCGAGTTTGAGGTGCTTCGTATCGATACCGACACGTTGCACCACTTCTTTCACCCGCGCAACGAAATCCGTCTGATGCAGCTGCCTCGCACTGACGTTCACGGAAATGACCAGTTTTCGGGCCAGTTCATCACTCTCCCACTTCTTGATCTGCTTGCAGGCGGTCAGCAGCACCCATTCCCCGATGGGCAGGATCAGGCCCGTTTCTTCTGCAACGGGTATAAACTGAACCGGTGAGACCAGGCCCCGTTCCGGGTGTATCCATCGAATCAGTGCTTCCGCGCCTATCGGCCTGTTCGAGCTGTCCTTCTGAATCTGATAATACAATTGGAATTGATGTTGTTCGATTGCCGTCCTTAATTCATTCTCAAGTCTGGCTCTGGCATTGATCGAATCCTGCATCCTGGGATCGAAAAAGCGAATCGTGTCTTTCCCTTCATTCTTGGCCTGGTACATGGCAATGTCCGCCTGTTTCAGAATATCCTCGATCGAACTCTTTTGACCGCCGAAAAGGGAGACGCCGATGCTGGAAGTAACGTGCCTTTGATGGCTATTGAGTTGGTAGGGCTGCTCAAGCGTTGCCAGTATCTTTCCTGCCACTGACTCGGCCTGCTGGGCAGCTTCAATCAGGTCTGCATTCAATTCATTCAACATGACCACAAACTCGTCCCCGCCAGGGCGGGATATCGTATCGCCATCGCGAAGACAGGATTGAATACGCGCCCCCACCTGTTGGAGCAACAGGTCCCCGACATCATGGCCAAGCGTATCGTTGATGGTTTTGAAGGAGTCCAGATCAATGAACAGCAGCGCGCCCGCCCTTCCGGTACGTACGCCGGAAGCGATGGCCTGGCCCAATCTGTCTTGCAGCAGCCTGCGGTTGGGAAGTCCGGTGAGCGGGTCATAATACGCAAGGTTGTCGATCAGCTTTTCGTCGTTCTTGCGGCGCGTATTGTCCGTGATCGTCGCGACGTAATTGGTGAGGGCGCCCCGATTGTCCTTTACCGCAGTGACTGTCATGTTTTGCGGATAGATTTCGCCATTTTTCTTCTTATCCCAGATCTCTCCGTTCCAGATGCCGGTGCGATTGATGCTGTCCCACATATTCCTGTAGAAGTATTTATCCTGCCTGCCGGAACTCAGCAGTTTGGGATCCTTCCCGATGACTTCACCAGCCGTGTACCCCGTTATCTCGGTAAAGGCCCGGTTAACCTGAAGGATGACATTGTTGGTATCCGTGATCAGGATCCCTTCCTGGGTTTGAAAGGCAGTAGCCGCGATTCGGAGTTCCTGCTCGGCCTGCTTGCGTTCCGTGATGTCGATCAGAAATGCAAAATACAAGTCATTAATTTCCTGCACGTAATTCACCGCGATTTCGACCGGCCAGACACTGCCATCCTTGCGCCGATGTAGTGTCTCGAAACGGTCGTGTCCGGTCTTGAGTATCTTTGCGATACGGGCTGCCGTTTCCTGCGGGCTTTCCTTGGCCTCGAGATCCGGAATGCTCATGCAGAGCAATTCCTCGCGGGTGTACCCGGATAGCTTTGCATACGACTCGTTCACCTCAATCAGCCGTCCTTCCTTGCCGACCACCCAGAAGCCTTCCGTTGTAGTTTCGAGTATGGCCCGGTAGCGGGCTTCGCGTTCCTTCAATTCCATTTCAATTTTCTTGCGCTCGGTGATGTTCTGAAAGGTAACGCCGCATTGCATTGGCCCAGATTGGTAGGCAGAAACGGCGAAATAAACGCCGAGCAAGTCCGAATATTGCTCGAATCTATGCGGCTCACCGGTCAGGGCCACCTTCGTATAGATTCCGATCCAGTTTGCGGGATCGCTTTCGATACCCGGGAGCACTTCTTTCAATCGTCTGCCAGTGACCTCCGTAGCTTTCAAACCCGTGGTCGTCTCAAACCCCTGATTGGCCGCGAGGATTAGCAGATCAACCGGCACACCTTGTTCATCTTGCACCACTTCAAACAAAACGAAGCCGTCGGCCATATTTTCAAAGAGAGACCGGTAGCGGATATCGCTCTCTTGCCTGGCCATTTCGGCCTGCTTGCGCTGAGATATGTCCAGCGAATAGGCAATGCGTCTCAGGGGGACACCTTCCGCCGATTTGATGGTGGTAATATCCAGCAAAACCGGGAATTGCCGGCCATCCTTGCATCGGTGCATGCTCTCATACACGATATGCGAGCCCTCATCCAGCGCCGAAATCATGCTTTTAACCTGGTCGACAACGTCATCCGGGAAAATAGTCATTATGGACTTGCCAATCAATTCCTCAGGGTTGTAGCCTCGCTCTCTTGCAAAAGTTGGATTGACCGAAATAAAGGAATTTGTAATTGCATCTGCCATGGCAAGGCCGAATTCGGCCTTATCGAAGGAGTCGCCCCATAGTCTGAGTTGCACTTCTGCCTGTTTGCTTTCGGTAATGTCTTCGGCTGATATGATGATGCCGCCTAAACTTCCGGCTTCATCCGTCCACGGCACGATAGCCCATCGCAACCAGTGTTCGCTGCCGTCGGCCTGAACCCACTTGTCGTCTGAATTCTTCAAGGTCTCGCCATGGAGTCCCCTCTGATGCGCCAGCTTCCATTCATCGGAAATGTCCGGATGCACATCGTAATGATTCCGGCCCACCAGGTCGGTGTAACCCCTACCGTATTCGGTTACCCATCGATCACTCACTGCCAGGTAGTTCATGTCCTTGTCGAACATCGCGATACTAAGTGGGGCATCATGAATAAAAACTTTGGACTGTAGGTGGGATATCCTGAGGTTTTCAACGGCTGATTTTTGTTTTGTAATGTCATGCGCCATGCCCAGCAGATGACTAGGATTGCCATCAGCGTCATACTGCAACTCGCCATATCCGCTCAGGATGCGAATCGAACCATCGGGGCAGACGATGCGAAATTCCAGAATCTGCGGTTTTTTTCCCGAAGCACAGTCAGATATCCACGACTGCATTGATGCCCTGTCATCTGGATGAATGGTCGATAAAAGGGACTCGATATTGGGGGTGAATTTGTCCGGCGAAACGCCGAAGATACGATACATCTCGTCGGACCAGGTCGCCACACCCGTTGATAAGGTGTAATGCCAACTGCCCACATGGGCGATACGTTGCGCTTTCGACAGGATATAGTTGCTTTTGCGCAGCTCTGCCTCTGCCATCTTGCGGTCCGTGATATCCGTCAGCGCAATGCGCACGACCGGTTCTTGGCCCTTCTTTTCCAGCCGTATGCCATCCATCCTGACCCAGATTTTTGAATGGTCAGCGCGCAAAAGTGCCAGTTCACATACTTGCTTGGATTTGAATTTTGACAGGGAGCGGAAGTAGTGATGCCACGTATCACTGTCTTCGGGAAGCAGGAACTGGCCAAACCGGCGAAGTCGTAGTTTTTCCCTTGATTCGCCGAGAAGTAATGCGCCGGTAATATTGATGTCTTCGATCAGCCCATTGAGGTTGAGGATAAGGTAACCCACGGGCGAAAAGTCA
Organism: Gallionella sp.; assembly: GCA_049580605.1. Lineage (GTDB taxonomy): Bacteria > Pseudomonadota > Gammaproteobacteria > Burkholderiales > Gallionellaceae > Gallionella. Next base: position 8,157 of record JBAUQH010000076.1, read on the forward strand.
TAGAAATCAACGTGGCGGTCCCTTGTTTCCTCCAGTTCAAGCTGCGTCTGGCGCAGTTGAACATTCTGCATCTCCAGTTCGATTTGATGTACTTGAAGTTGGTGTATGAGTTCACCCGCATGCTGAAGCGAAACATCACCGGGGAGCTTTGGAACATCCTCGAAGCGAGAGTCTTCGGTTGATTGTGTGATGTTGGGGTGCTTAGGACTTTTCGGCATATACACAATCCCTTTCAGATTGAATCAAATGCCTGCCCGCCGTTTCTAAATACCCATGAATGCATAGCAGAATTCCAGAATACTCCTTTCTACCCTCCATGGAAAGCCGCGCGGGGGAATACTCAAATTCGGCACTTGCCGGATGCGACAACGTTCGGGCCGGGGTAGGTTGGAAATATTCCGGCATTCTGTTTTCGCCGGATTCTGCATCACACAAGACTTAATCCGATGCCTGTTGCTCACTTGCAAGCGGTTGTTCAATTTAGCTTAAGGTGGCTGCTGTTGGCGTTTTTCGGATATTGACCCTGTCGCATATCCGCGTACAAGTGACACGCGGAACGATATATGCCTACCCTCAAGTCATTAGCCCATTCGCCCCAGCTGCACCCGCAATATCGTGTTACCGAGAGCAGCACGTACGCACCCCGCTAGCCAGGTTCGGCATAGTCGTTCAGCCCGCAATTCAATCCCCCGATCATATTTAAAGTTGCATCGTGAACCAACTAGTACTAAACTAGTCCTAGTTATGAAAGGCGGGTAGATGCTACGTTTAAGCAAGTTCGCGGATTATGGTACGCAGGTCATGGTCTATATGGCCAGGGACGGGGCCGTGCATAGCGCCAGCGAGGTTTCGGCTGGGCTCGGTATTTCGGTCCCGACGGTCAGCAAGATACTGAAAATGCTGGTGCGCGAGAATCTGGTGGCTTCTTCGATGGGTGCCAAGGGCGGTTACATGCTGGCGCGCGAACCGGGCGAGATATCGATCGCGGAGATCATTAACGCGATGGACGGCCCGATATCGATAACCGAGTGCAGCAGTACCACGACTTCCTGCGAGCGCGAGTCAACTTGTTCGACCCGCAGCAACTGGCAGGGCATCAACCACATCATTCACGACGCGCTGAACAAGGTGAATCTTGCCCAGATGATCGCGCCCAAGTCATATGTGGTGGACGTGAGCAGGATACGTTCACGCGGCGCATTTGTTTAATTTTTTTATTTGGAGAGGCACATGGCTATTATATTGACTGAATCGGCAGCAAATCACATACGCAGCCAGCTCGAACAAAGCGGCAGCGGCGTCGGGCTGCGCCTGGGCGTGAAGAAATCCGGGTGCAGCGGTTTTGCCTATACGATGGACATCGCCAAGGAAGTGCAGGGTAACGACACGGTATTCGAAGCCTTTGGCGCAAAGGTGGTGGTCGATGCGGAGAGCCTGCCGTTCCTCGAGGGAACCGAACTCGCGTATGTAAAGGAGGGATTGGGACATGCGTTCAAGTTCAACAATCCCAATGTCAAGAATGAATGCGGCTGCGGCGAGAGCTTTGCGGTCTGAAGCGTTCCGGTCTGGGGGTCAATAATGAGCACGGCACTACAAAATCTGGTCAATCAGCCCTACAAGCATGGTTTCGTGACCGACATCGAATCCGAGGTTGTGCCGAAAGGCCTGAGCGAGGAAGTGATACGCATGATCTCGGCGAAGAAGAACGAGCCGGAATGGCTGCTCGAATTCCGGCTTAATGCATTTCGACACTGGCTGACCATGGAAGAGCCCGCTTGGGCGAACGTCAGTTTCCCCAAAATCGATTTCCAGGAAATCATCTATTTTGCCCAGCCCAAGCCGAAGAAAAAACTGGCGAGCATGGACGAAGTCGATCCGGAATTAAGGCGTACCTTCGAGAAGCTCGGCGTGCCGCTGCACGAACAAAAACTGATGTCGGGCGTGGCGGTGGATGTGATCTTCGACAGCGTGTCGGTAACCACCACCTACAAGGCCAAGCTGGCCGAAGTCGGGATCATCTTCTGCTCGTTTTCGGAAGCGGTGCACGACCATCCGGAACTGGTGAAACAATATCTCGGCAGTGTCGTGCCGAGCGGCGACAACTTCTATGCCGCGCTCAACTCGGCGGTGTTCACCGACGGGTCATTCTGCTTCATCCCGAAAGGCACGAAATGCCCGATGGACCTGTCCACCTATTTCAGGATCAACACCGAGGGTTCGGGGCAGTTCGAACGCACGCTGATCGTCGCCGAAGAAGGTGCCTCGGTATGCTACCTGGAAGGCTGCACCGCACCGCAGTTCGACACCAACCAGCTGCACGCGGCGGTGGTCGAACTGGTTGCGCTGGACAATGCCGACATCAAGTATTCGACGGTGCAGAACTGGTATGCCGGCGACGAAAACGGCAAGGGCGGCATCTACAATTTCGTCACCAAGCGCGGTCTTTGCAAGGGCGTCAATTCGAAGATTTCCTGGACCCAGGTCGAGACCGGTTCCGCGATCACCTGGAAGTATCCGAGCTGCGTGCTGCTGGGCGACAATTCGACCGGCGAATTCTATTCGGTCGCGTTGACCAATCACCTGCAGCAGGCCGATACCGGCACCAAGATGATCCACCTGGGCAAGAACACCCGCAGCAAGATCATCTCGAAGGGCATTTCTGCTGGGCGTTCGAGCAACAGCTACCGCGGGCAGGTCAAGGTCGGCAGCCGCGCGACGGGCGCAAGGAATTATTCGCAATGCGATTCGATGCTGCTCGGCGATCGTTGCGAGGCGAGCACGTTCCCGACCATAGATGTGCAGAACACCAGCGCACAGGTCGAACACGAGGCATCGACCTCCAAGATCGGCGAGGACCAGATGTTCTTCTTCGCGCAGCGCGGCATTGGCTCGGAAGAGGCAATATCGATGATCATCAACGGCTTTTGCAAGGACGTGTTCGTGCATCTGCCGATGGAATTTGCGGTCGAGGCTACCAAGCTGCTCGGCCTGAAACTTGAAGGGAGCGTAGGATGATCAAGAATGGAAGCAGGACAATGCTGGAGGTGAAGAACCTTCATGCGGCAGTGGAAGGTGTCGAGATACTCAAGGGCGTCGATCTGACGGTGCGCGCCGGCGAAGTGCACGCCATCATGGGCATCAACGGCTCGGGCAAGAGCACTTTTTCCAAGGTGCTGGCCGGCCATCCCGACTATACGGTCAGCGGCGGCACGGCAACCTTTGAAGGCGGTGACCTGTTCTCGCTGGAGCCGGAAGCGCGTGCCAGGGCGGGACTGTTCCTCGCGTTCCAGTATCCGGTCGAGATTCCCGGCGTATCGAACAGCGCGCTCTTGCGTCTTGCCTACAACACATTGCAGGCTGAACGCGGGCTGGAGGAACTCGACCCGCTCGAGTTTGAGGACCTGCTGCAGGAAAAGATCAAGGTGGTCGAAATGGACCCCCGTTTCCTCAGCCGCAGCGTAAACGAAGGCTTTTCCGGCGGCGAGAAGAAGCGCAACGAAATTCTGCAGATGGCCGTGCTCGAACCGAAGCTGGCGATACTCGACGAGACCGATTCCGGGCTCGACATCGACGCGCTGCGCATCGTCGCGAGCGGTGTGAACCAGCTGCTGACTCCAGACAATGCGGTGATCATGGTCACGCACTACCAGCGTTTGCTGAATTACATCGTGCCTGACTACGTTCATGTGATGAGCGGCGGGCGCATCGTCAAGACCGGCGGCAAGGAGCTCGCGCTGGAACTTGAGGCGCGCGGCTACGACTGGCTCAAGGCGGCTGCATGACGATTACTGCAAAAATGGGAACGAAAGCGCAATGCTTCGAGCAGCTGCTGCTCGGCAAAAGCATCAAATCGGGAAGCTGGCTGGGGCCGATCCGCGTCAAGGCGGAAGCGCGCGCCCAGGAACTGAACTTTCCCACGGCCAAGCAGGATGACTGGCGGTTCACCGACCTGTCGCCACTGTTCCAGCACGATTTTCATCCGGTCGATTCCTATGCGTCTGTGTCGCCAGCCGATATCGATGCCTTGCTGATCCCGAATTCGATACGGCTAGTCTTTGTCGACGGTAGTTATGCGTCTTCGCTTTCCGACCTGAAGCTGGCGGGTGCCGGCGTGACGGTGTCGTCCCTGGCCGAGTGTTTCGGCGATGCGCAGGTCGAGGCCAATTTTGCGCGGCATGCACATTTTGATCAGGATTCCTTTGCGGCATTGAATACCCGTTTCTTCGATGACGGCGCATTCGTTCATGTAACCGGCGAGACAGCCGTGCCCATCCATATCCTGAACGTCGCGACCAGGCGCGATATGCCGTCCGCTATCTATCCCCGATGCCTGATCGTGGTGGCCGCCAACAGCCGTGCGACCGTGACCGAAGACTTTGCAGGCCTGCACGACGGCATCAATTTTTCGAGTGCGGTGACCGAGGTGGTGCTGGGAGAAGCCGCGCAGCTCCAGCATGTGCGGGTGCAACGCGAGGAAAAGAGCGCTTTCCATATCGGGCATTGTGCGGTCGAAGCGGCCGGCGACAGCATCTATACCTCCACTGCGCTCACGTTCGGCGCGCGCGTGTCGCGCCATGATCTGCATGTCACGCTGCGCGGCGAGGGTGCCGAGGCAACGCTGAACGGGCTGGCACTGATCGGCGGCCGCCAGATCGCCGACACGCATACGCGGATAGACCATGCATCACCGCACTGCATCAGCCGCCAGTTGCACAAGTGCATCGCCGACGGTGCTTCCCATGCGGTCTTCAGCGGCAAGATCAGGGTGCGCGAGGGCGCGTCGGGAACCGACTCTGCGCAAAGCAGCCGCAACCTGCTTCTTTCCGGGAAGGCGCATATCGACACCCAGCCGCAGCTCGAGATATTCAACGACGACGTGAGCTGCAAGCACGGCGCGACGATAGGCCAGATCGATGCCGAAGCGCTGTTCTTCCTGAAGAGCCGCGGGTTTGGCGAAGCGCGGGCCAGGAACCTGCTCACCCATGCTTTCGCGGCGGAAATCATCGACAAGATTCCGGTACCGTCACTGGTCGAGTCGCTGGAACGCACGATTCTGGAGCGCGTGAATGTCGACCGCGCGGACGGAGCAAACAAATGAAGATGGAAAATATTTCAGTTGCGGAAGCGCAAGGCGCGATCGATCAAACCATGCTCGACAGGATCAGGGCCGACTTTCCGATCCTCAAACTGCAGGTTTCCGGCAAACAGCTGGTCTATCTGGACAATGCGGCGAGCAGCCAGATGCCGCAGCCGGTCATCGACCGCATCGTTCGCTACCAGAAGGAAGAACACTCGAATATCCACCGCGCGGTGCATTACCTGAGCGAACTGGCCACGAAGGAATATGAAGAGGCGCGCGTCAAGGTCCAGCATTTCCTGAATGCGAGGGAATCGCGCGAGGTGATCTTTACGCGCGGCACCACGGAAGCCATCAACCTGGTGATGCACGGCTACGGGCGGGCTTTCATCGGCCAGGGCGACGAGATCATCCTGTCTGGCCTGGAGCACCATGCGAACATCGTTCCGTGGCAGATGCTGGCGGAGGAGAAGGGCGCGGTGATCCGCGTGATCCCGATGAACGACAGGGGCGAACTGCTGATCGACGAGTTCAAGGCGCTGTTCAGCGAAAAGACCCGGTTCCTCGGGCTGTCCCATGTGTCGAACGCGCTCGGCACGGTCAATCCGGTCAAGGAAATGGTCGCCTTCGCGCATGGCAAGGGCGTGCCGGTGCTGCTCGACGGCGCGCAGGCCGCGCCCCACCACGCGATCGATGTGCAGGAACTGGATTGCGACTTTTATGCGTTCTCCGGGCACAAGATGTGCGGACCGACCGGTATCGGCGCGCTGTATGGCAAGGCGCATTTGCTGGAGAAGATGCAACCCTACCAGGGCGGCGGCGACATGATCCTGTCGGTGACCTTCGAGAAAACCACCTACAACGTGATCCCGGGGAAATTCGAGGCCGGAACGCCGCCGATCATGGCTGCGATCGTGCTCGGCGCGGCGATCGATTATTTGAACGGAATCGGACTGGCCAATATCGAGGCATACGAGCATGAACTGCTCGATTATGCGACTGAAAAAGTCTCGGCAATTCCCGGCGTCAGGATCATCGGCACGGCCGCGAAAAAAGCAGCCGTGCTGTCGTTCGAGATCGAGGGCGTGCACCCGCACGACGTCGGAACGCTGCTCAACGCCGACGGCATCGCGATACGCACCGGCCACCATTGCGCGCAGCCGGTGATGGAACGATTCCATGTGCCGGCCACCGCGCGCGCTTCATTTGCGTTCTATAACACCAGGGAAGAGATCGACAAGCTGGTCGCCGGTATCCGCAAGGTGCAGGAGATGTTTGCATGAGAGGTTCCCGTGAGTGACATGAAGCAGCTTTACCAGGAAGTCATCCTCGACCACAACCGCAAGCCGCGGAACTGGGGTGCGGTCGCGGACGCGAACCGCCATGCCGACGGCCACAACCCGCTGTGCGGCGACCACATCAAGCTTTCCATGAATGTACAGGACGACAAGATCGCGAGCATCGGGTTCGAGGGCCACGGTTGTGCAATCTGCAAGGCTTCTTCCTCGATGATGACGAGCGTTGTCAAGGGTAAATCCGTACAGGAAGCGGAGGCGATGGTAGACGAGTTCCGCGGCATGACGACCGGTACGCTCGATCCGGAAAGCCAGCCCAACCATCTGGGCAAGCTGAAGGTGTTTGCCGGCGTCAAGGACCTGCCGTCCCGGGTCAAATGCGCGATCCTGCCCTGGCATACGCTGCATGCCGCGCTGCATTCAGAACAATCAGCCTCGACCGAAGGCAGGAACGATCCCGTTCCAGATTCGGGTACGGTCGCATAACCATCGCCCGGATATTTGAGAAAGAAAAGCACAAAGACCATGCCAAAAATAGCAGACATAGAGGACACCCCGAACCCGAACGCGGTCAAGTTCATCCTGAAGGAAAGACTGACCTGGGGCACGGCGCGTTCTTTTGACAACGCCGAGTCGGCTGCAAGCGATCCGCTCGCCCGCGCATTGTTTGCGATTCCGCATGTCACCAATGTGTATTACATGGACAAGTGGATCACCGTCACCCAGGACGGCGGAGCGGACTGGCCCAAACTGGTCCGGGAAATCGCGATGCCGATCCGGGAAGCCGAGGCTGCCGAGAAGCCAGAACATGAAGCGGTTGAAAGCTTCGATGACGATGATCCGCGTCTCGCCGCGATCCGGAAATTGCTGGACGAGCAGGTCCGGCCCGCGCTGGTATCGGACGGCGGCGATCTGCAAATCGTCGGAATGGACGGCAATGTGCTTTGCATCCGCTATTACGGCGCATGCGGAAGCTGCCCGAGCTCGCTTGCCGGCACACTCTCCGCGATCGGCAACCTGGCGCGGACCATAGAGCCTGATATCGAGGTGCAGGTGGTATGAGCGGGTGGGTGGATGTCGCCAGGGCGGACCAAATCTCCGCCGGGGAGCCTGTTCATGTTGAAGTGGACGGGACCGGCATCGCGGTGTTCAAGCTTGACCAGGCGTTCTATGCGATCGAGGATGTCTGCACCCATGACGGCGGACAACTGACCGGCGGTTGCGTCGAAAACGACGAAATCGTCTGTCCGCGGCACGGCGCACGGTTTTCAATCAGGACCGGCGAAGCCCTGTCGGCACCGGCCTACGAGCCGACCGCGACATTCCCGGTCAGGATCGAAAACGGCATGGTCCAGGTCAGGGACGATCGCTGGGATTAGTGATTGTCTTTCGCGGACCCCGCGGCATGTGCTTGAACCATTTTTTCCATGTGCGTTTCAGTAATTCCGGCGAGAATGGCCTGTCATTTGTGATGCCTGCTCTGCTATAATCCGCGTCCTCGGGGCGTAGCGCAGCCTGGTAGCGCACTTCGCTGGGGGTGAAGTGGTCGGAGGTTCGAATCCTCTCGCCCCGACCAGTCAAGTCGCCGTCAGGTCCAATCGCCAGCCAGATCCAATCGCCATCCAGGCAAACCGATCGCTTGGTTTTGAAAATCAGCCAGCAATGTACTGGCTTTTTTATTTATACAGGCGATGCACAAAAAGCGCCTTGCTGATTTAAATCCCCCGATTTCCGATTTTGACCGGTTGCTGCTTCCTGCTAACATTCCTCATTCCTTCCCAACCCGTTCCGTCATGTCCACCCCAGACTATACCCAGCCTGATACGCTCGACCCCGATGATTGGGATATTTTGCGCGCGCAGGGCCACCGGATGCTGGACGACATGTTCGACTATCTGCAGCAGTTGCGTTCACGCCCGGTCTGGCAGCAGATACCCGACAGTGTTCGTGCGCAATTCCGCCAGCCGCTTCCGCAACAGCCGTCTGATATCGCTGCCGCACACCAGACTTTCATGCAATCGATCCTGCCCTATGCGGTTGGCAATGCGCACCCGGGCTTTATGGGCTGGGTGCATGGCGGCGGAACGCCCGTGGGCATGCTGGCAGAAATGCTTGCTGCAGGCCTGAATGCCAACCTCGGCGGACGCGACCAGATTCCCGTCGAGGTCGAGCGGCAAGTGTTGCGCTGGATGGGCGAATTGTTCGGCTTTCCGGAAACAGCCAGCGGCCTGTTCGTGACCGGCACATCGATGGCCACACTGATCGCGTTGCTGGTTGCCAGCCGAGCCGCCATGGGCACGACAGTGCGCAAGCAGGGCATCGCTGCGTATGGCAAGCGTCTGACGGCTTATACATCGGCCGAAGCACACGGCTCGATTTCCAGAATGATGGATCTGGCCGGTCTCGGTACGGACGCGCTGCGTACCATTCCGGTAAACGGAAATTTTGAAATGGACATCGCAACGCTGGAGCAAACCATTGCGGCTGACCTTGTGCAAGGCTATGAGCCCTTCTTCGTCGCCGCAACTGCCGGAACCGTCAATACCGGCGCAATCGATCCGCTTGACGCATTGGCCGAAATAGCCCAGCGGCATGGCCTGTGGTTCCATGTGGATGGTGCTTATGGCGCACTGGCCATGCTCTCACCCGAAATTGCACCGCGCCTGTCCGGCCTGGAGCGCGCCGATTCCATCGCATTCGATTTTCACAAGTGGGGACAGGTCCCGTACGCCGCAGGATGCATCCTGATCCGTGACGGCAAGCTGCCGCTGGACACATTCGCATCCCCTGCCGCTTATCTGCGTCGTGATGCCCGCGGCATGGCGGCAGGGTCGCCCTGGCCGTGCGATATCGGTCCGGATTTGTCGCGCGGTTTCAGCGCGCTCAAGGCATGGTTCACCCTTCAGGTTTACGGTGCTGAAAAAATGGGCAGGATGATTGCGCACAGTTGCGAACTCGCGCAGTACCTGGCGCAATGCATTGCAAAGACTCCGGAACTGGAATTGCTCGCGCCGGTTTCCCTCAATATCGTCTGTTTCCGCTACCGCTGCAGCGACGCGGGCCGAGAGAATGTGGACCGGGTGAATGCGGATATCGTGGTTGCATTGCAGGAATCCGGCATAGCCGCACCGTCGACCACTACCCTGGGCGGCAAGCTGGCTATACGTGCCGCCATCTTCAATCATCGAACGAATAGAGCGGATATTGACGCGTTAATCCGGGCTACGCTCGGATTCGGGGCTGCCAGAATAGCGGCCTGACCAACCGGAGTTGACATGGACCGTCCAAACCTGCCCCAGTCAAATGCATTTATCGGCCCCGCCGCACTGATGAGAATGGCCTATGCCGGCACCGACCTGAACCCGCTGGGCGAGGCGTTGCTCGAGAGCGCCGGTTCACCGCCGGACGCAAAGAACGCAGATGCGTTGCTGGATATATCCACCATCCTGTATCTCAAGGGCAACCACGACGTTGCGTTGTCGGTACAACGGGAGGCGCTCAGGCTCAAGCAGATTTATCATCTGCCGGCGCCGCGAGGCAGCACCGGCATACGGCTGCTCGCACTGATGACGCCGGGCAACCTGATGGCGAACATGCCGCTGGATTTCTTGCTGGAAGATTCAGACATCGCGCTGGATATTCTTTATGTTGCACCGCACTTGCCCGTCCCGGATCAGGTGCCCGACCACGATGTCCTGCTCGTCGCGATTGGCGAAGCAGACGAAACACGGGCGTTGCTCGATCTGCTCGGTAGCGCGCTCAAGAACTGGCCCAGACCCGTGTTGAACCCGGCTGAACGCATCGCCCGGCTATCTCGCGATGGCGTCTGCAAACTTTTGAGTGATCTGCCCGGCGTGGCGATGCCGTCCACGTCACGGGTGACCCGCCAGGAATTGGAAGGTATCGCCCATGAAACGATGCCGCTGCAGGAGCGCTTGTTCGGGGCGGAATTCCCGATCATCGTCCGTCCCGTGGGATCACATGCCGGCCATGGCCTGGAAAAAATCGACCATCCGGCCGACTTGTTCAGGTATTTGCTAACCGTGCGTCAGGAGATGTTTTATATTTCCCCGTTCATCGATTACAGCAGTCCCGACGGTTTATTCCGCAAATTCCGGATCGTTCTGATCGACGGCAAACCTTACGCGGTACACATGGGGGTTTCCGATCACTGGATGATCCACTATGTAAACGCCGGCATGGCCGAGAGCGATGAAAAGCGCGCCGAGGAAGCGCGTTTCATGGCAGAGTTCGACACTGTATTTGCACCGCGCCACGCGTTGGCGCTGCAGTCGATCCACACGCAAGTGCAGCTGGATTATCTGGTTATCGATTGTGCCGAAACGCCCGGCGGGAAGTTGCTGCTGTTCGAAATCGACAACAGCGCAGTCGTGCACACGATGGACTCGGTTGAACTGTATCCGTACAAACGGCCGCAGATGCTGAAAGTATTCGTTGCTTTCCGCGCCATGCTGGCGCGTGCGAGCGGACTGCCCCCGGCCTGACGGATGAAGCGGGCCGAACTGAACATCCTGCCCGGAACGGCCCAGCTTCTTGTCGAAGGTGGGGACAAACGCATCCAGCTCGATCCGCTGCTCGGTGTGAACCGCTACGGTTGCGGTGCAATTCCAGACCCCGGGCTGCTCGACTTTTCCTCCGCAACCGCTTCGGTGATCTCGGTTGGGGCATTCGATTCGGCCGGCAGGTTGCGTGAACGGCTGGATCGGGAAATCGTTTATCTTTCGCCTGCAGCGATATACGCCCGGGAAATCGCGCGGATGCGCATGGATTTGCTGGATTTGTGCGAGCTGGGGAATATTCCCGAGCCGGACATCGTATTTGCCGCATCGGGTACCGATCTGCACCGTATCGCGGCGCAACTCACCCAAGCTGCCGCTGGACTACCCGCGCTGGTGCTCATGGTGGATGAAACGGAAACCGGCAGCGGCATAAGGGCAGCCATAAAGGGATCCGGACACTCCATAGAAATCGCAGCGGTTCCATTGCGCCGTGCCGATGGTTTACCGCGCCGCGCGGCCGAGATCGATGCGGATTTTTGCGGGCTTGCGCGGCAGGCGCATGCCGCGGGACGACAAGTGCTGCTGATCCAGGCCGACGTCTCGAAAACGGGCATGATTGCACCCAGCTATGCATGCACCGCCGCGTTGCAACAGGCGCTGGGCAATCGTCTTGACGTGCTGATCGATGCCTGCCAGTTTCGCATCGCACCCGCGACCCTGCGCGCTTGTCTGGACAGAGGCTACAGCGTTGCACTGACCGGATCGAAATTCGTCGGTGGCCCGAGTTTTTCCGGTGCGCTGCTGATTCCCGCAAATACAGTCGACCGGTTTCGCAATCGCCCACTCCCGCGCATCCCGGCAAATTACCCCGCAGCGGCTGACTGGCCTGATGGCTGGCCGGCGCCGGGAGTGCTCGCGCCTTCCTGGAATTTCGGATTGCTGTTGCGCTGGGATGCCGCCCTGTACGAATTGCGCGCGTTTCGCGCGCTGCATGAGGCGGATGTTACCCGCTTCCTGCAGACTTTCGCGCAGGCGATACATGCCAGGTTTTCCGGCAATCCGGCATTTTCGCCCGTTGACGTACCCGTGCTGGATCGCGGAGCATTGCTAGAGAATTCCTGCTGGGACCAAGTTCAGACCATCTTCCCCTTCCAGCTTTACCAATTCTCCGCATCGGACAGGCGACCGCTCGATTCCGAACAAACGCAAAAGGTCTTTCGCCGCTTGCCGTCCGCACCGGCACGCTGCCAGATCGGCCAGCCCGTCAACTACAGCGCCCAACACAATGCATTGCGTCTCTGCCTGAGTGCGCGCCAGATCGTGCAGGGGGTTGTGAGTGAAGGGGGCGATGCCGGTCCTGTCATTGCACAAGCATCGACCGTACTCGAACAGGCGGCCCGTCTGGCCAATCTGGTCTGAACAAGGGTCCTGCTGCGTTGCGGGTTTTACAGCGGCTCGCCTGAATCCCGGGATTCGTATTCCGTTTCCGGCTGCCCGAGTCCGGGGCAGCGGCCTTGAATTAGCCCGGTTTCTGCGCGTTATTCGGGGCTTCACTTGTGAATCAAGCTGCTACCTTTAGATGGTCGCAATGGGTCCAATCATTTGATGCGATCCCGCATCGACCGGAACAAGAGGGCAAAGCCATGTCAAAACCAACGGTGGTCAGACTTGTAAGCAATAACAAAGAGCAGCATTTGGCCGAATCACAGGCAATCCACGAAAAGCTCGGGCAAATCGAGTCCGAGATGCAGGCGGAATTGTCTGCGCAAGCGCGTGCGCGCCTGAGCGCACACGCACGCGAACTGGCGGAAATTCGTGAGCGCACCGAGGAAGAGCTGGCAGCCCAGCAGGAACTGAAGTGCAGGGAAGAAATCAGGCTGGCTGAAATTGCCAGGACCAACCTTGAAATTGCCAAAAAGGCGGCACTGGAAGTCCAGAACCGGCTTGATTCAGAACTGCGCCTGCAAGCCGAGGGCCAGGCAAAACTGAATTCGGAATTGCAGCTCCAGGCGGAGAATCAGGCAAAGCTGAATGCCGAACAGCTGGCACACAGGGAGCTGCGGCTGCGTTTGCAGCACGAGCAAAATGCGCGCGCGGCCTCGGAGGCGAAGATCAAGGCCGAAGCCGAACTGGCCGCGCTCGCGGAAAATCAATGGAAAATCAAGCTTGACGTCCAGCTTGAAGCAGAGAAAAAACTGTGCCTGCTTCAGGATGCAGTCGCTGAACTGGTGGTCTGCACCGAACAGGTTGCGGCGGAACGGTATGCGTCCGAGCAGGAGCAAGTGAGGCAGGCCGAGGAAAAGCTGAGGCTGGAAACCCGGCTTCGCGAAACGGCATCCCAGCGGGCCGATGCGGATGCCGCGTATGTGAAGCTGGCAAAAAACCGGATCGAAGCCGAGCAAGCCGAACTGCAGAATATCGACGAGCGCAACCAGGCCGAGCAATCCGCTGTTCAGGCCGCCGAGAACCGGATCAAGTTGGAGCAGGATTTGGCCGGACAGGCCGCGAAAAAGGCGGCGGTGGAAAATGCAATTGCATTGACCGTCCAGGAAAAATTCCGAAATGAACAGCTGCTCGTCGCCAAGCTGAACGCAAGACTTGAAGCCGAACAAGCCGAAGCCCGTGCGCAGGAAGCCAGAGACTGTGCCGAATCGCTGGCATTGCGCGAAAGCGAGGCAAGGCTCGCCGCCATTCAGAAAGACGAATTGGCCGCCCTGGCCCGAGCCGAGGCGGAGCGCGAATCTGCCGAAGCTTCCATACAGCGAAAAATTCTCGAGGAACAGGCCAAAGCAGGCATCGAGGCTTCGGAACGCGAAGCGAATCTGGCATTCGAGGCGGCAAGGCATCGCGCCAACAAGGCCAGGGAATTGGCCAGAGTCGAGGCGGAACGCAAACTGAGGGCAGAGCAGGACGCCGCCGCGCTATTGCAGTCGCAGGCGGAGGCGGACAGAAAGTCTGCGCAGTACCAGGAGCAGGCCAATGTCATGCTGCGCAAGGCCGAACAAAAAACCAGGGAGGCCATGGAAAACGAAATGGCCGCCAGTGATGCAGCGGCTTCCAGGTTGCAAGCCGAATCCGATCTGGCCGCGCTGGCAAAACAGCGCGCCAATGCTGCAGTGGAGACCGCACGTGCGGTCGAACTGAAGCGGCAGGCTGAAGCCAAACAGCTTGCGATGGAAAATGAGCAGGCCGTTGTGGAGCGGCAGGCGCAGCTTGTGGCGGAACACAAGGCAGAAATCTCGGCTCAGATCATTGCCGGCATCGAGGCGCGCATGGATGCCGAATTGCACGCGATTAACGCCGACAACGAACGCCTGGAACTTGAGGTATGCGCCAGGGAAGCGGCCCAGCAGACTGAAATACTCAATGAACAGGCTGCCCAGTGCGCACGGAATCTCGAGAAGGCGGCGGTTCGCGCCATGAATATAGCCAGGGTGCGTGCCGATGCCGAAAGAGAAGCCCTGGTTGCAGAGGAAGGCAAAATTCATGCTGAAGCCCTTGCGGCCGTGGCATTCCGCAAGCAGGCCGAGTCGTGCGAACTTGCGCGGAATGAAGCGATCGCACGAACCAGGGAAATGGAAAACCGGATTGCGCTCGAGGAATCGAAAGCCGCCGATGCCGAACAGGAGCGCTCCCGACGCGAAGCGCTGGCTATGGAAGCAGCCCGGCAACGCTGCGCAGTTGCCGATCTGGCAAGTTCGGTTGCAGAGCAGCGCGAACAGATGGAAATTCTGTTGCTGGCACAGCAGCAGCAATACCTAGAAATGGAACAGCACTTTCTTGAAAAGGCCAACCATCGCAAGACACTGGGCGATGATGCGGAACAGGCCATGCAATTGCGCATCAGGGAAGAAAGCGAGGCGGCAAATGCGGAGCAGGGCAGGATTGCCGCAGAAAATGCCAATTTGATTCGCGCCCGGGAACTGACTGCCGCTGCGCTCAACCAGGCTGAAGAATCAAGACGGCTATTCGAGGAGATCGCCGAAAAGCGCATCGCCGAAGAACAGCGCGCTGCCGATGCAGAACGCGCGAAGTTGCTGGCAGAACAGGCGGCATGCAATATTGCACATGAACGTGCGCTCGTCGCTGAAAAAGCCGGGAAGTATGCCGAGAGCCAAAATGAAAATGAGCGTTTACTGCTGGTGCAGCAGCAGGAAAGGCTGGAGAACGATAGGGTGTCATTGATCGAAACTGAAATGCGCGTAAAGTCAGAAACCCTGGCCTGCGCTGAATCGAAGGAAAGCAAAGACAGCATACGGCGTGCACGTGAATCCGCGCAAGCCAGATTGAAATTGGTTCAGGAGGAATCACGTGTTGCGCGCCAGCTTGCCGATCTGGAAGAAAGCGGCAATGAGCGGCTTCGTGCGCAGATCGCGGAATCACGCGCAGAAATGATGACACGCCGCGTGATGATGGGTCTGGGCAGGTTCATGCAATCCGGCAGGCTGTGGAAAGCCTCGGGATTCATCTCGGCTTCGATATTGATCGGGCTTGCATTCAAGGTTGCTTCGGTCCAGCCGGCTGCGGTCGTTCAACCGGTTCGCACCGGGATGACTGCGGGCAAAACCCATGTCGTCGCAGCACCGGGCGGTTCAAAACCGGATGAGATTCGTCCCGCCGGTTTTATCGAGATGGGCAACCTGAAATTATCCGATCATTTGGGAGAATGAAAATTTACGGGCTTTGCATGATCGAAGGCGCCCCGGCGCATGTTGCCATCCTCCGCGGAAAACGGAGTATTGCATGACGGTAGTCGCTGTTTTCAACCAAAAGGGCGGCGTGGGCAAGACCACCACCTGCCTGAATGTGACGGCCGGGCTCGAGATACTGAAGCAATTTCCGATCGCGATTGACCTTGATTCCCAGGCGCACCTTACCCTGTCATGCGGGATCAAACCGGTTCCGCCGGATACCGGCATGATCGAGTTTTTCAAGAATAAAACCCCGCTTGACAGCTTGATGCGTGAAACCCCGCGCGGCTGGCAAATCATACCGGCCACACTGGAACTGGCGAAAGTTGACGCCCTCTACGGCAGCGACGCAAAGGCGGCTACCCTGCTCAAGCGGGGATTGAAGGAAGAACTGGCGTTATCGGGCGCTCCCATCATGATTGATTGCTGTCCGATGCTGGGCGTGTTGACGCTGAACGCTTTGCTCGCCTGCGACCGGGTGTTGATTCCGGTGTCGGCTGATTTTCTCTCGCTGCAGGGTGTATATCGCCTGGACAGCGCACTCAATGTGCTGGAAAAGAAATTGCAGCGCACGCTGGAGCGGCGCATTGTGGTGACGCGGTTCGATTCGCGTCGCAGGCTTTCATACGACATTTACGACAAGCTGAAGGAACGTTACGGAGCGCTGGTATGCAATACGCGTATTGGCGAGAATGTGGCACTGGCGACCAGTCCGATGCATAACACCGACGTGTTTGCTTTTGCATCGAACAGCCCCGGTGCTGCGGACTATATGGCGTTAACCAGGGAATTGCTGAACACCGGCTTTTTCACCGATACGAATTGATGTACGGCAAGCATTTCGCCAACATCCAAAACATATCACATGCCGCAGCGATGCGGTGCAAGCCATTACATGCACCAAACGAACAGGGTTGAATGGTGCAAATCTTCCACCGGAACGGTTTGATCCGGTGCCTGTTCCGGGACCGAAAACGTGCTGCTGATAAACAGTGTCCCGGGGCGCATTTCGGCTCTTGCTTTGTGCCAGAGCTTTTCCATCGGCACCGGTGACAGATAAGCGAACACCACATCATATTGCGATAAATCGCAGTTCCAGAAGCTTTTCCAATGCACACTGCTGCTGCGGTGGCCGCCCATGCGGATGCGCAGCCAGCTCCAAAAAAACGGCAAGGGCGCGGCTTCCACCCCGGAATAATTTCCGTCCGGTCGCACTCGCGCAAGGTATGTCAACACACCGCCCAACCCAGAGCCGAGATCGATAAAGGCAAATCCATTGCCCGGTTTTTCGGCGGGCAGCAGTTTTACCAGCGCTTGCCATACTTTTTCGCTGGAAAGATACAGCGGTACCTGGGTGCGAAAAGTACTCCAGTAAACCAGCAAGGTCGCAATAAATGCCGCAAGAAAAAGGCCGGGTGGCAATCCGGCACCGAGCAATATCACCAGCGCCGGCACAAACAGCAACTGGATCGGCAGCCACCAGGCGGCGAGCCCGTAGAAATAGCTGAAAAATGCGGCCACGATCCCGCATAGCCACGCAAGCTGTAACGGCGAAGCGCGCCCGCCCGTGGCTTCAACCGTCAAAGCCGTAATCAGGCATGCGCCGCACTGCAGCAGCAAAGCAGCAACGGCGGGGGGCAATTCCTTGAGGAAATTCCGCATCTGGTTAATGGATTACATCCTGTCCGGAAGGTCGTGGTAACGGTGAATCCGCAGCGGAAACGTTCAATTGCAACAGTTTATTTTATAATGTATTGATAAAGAAGGAATAAATATTTTCATTTCCCCCTAAAGATTATTGAAATGCTGCCGTTATACAAATTGTAATGCGCGTGATTGATGCAAGTTTATCCCCCTGAGCCTGCATCGGAACATACACCCTCTGTCGCCTTGAGCGACAGAGGGTGTATCTTTGTAAGAAAAACTCCTACAAGACCCTTCCCGGAACTGGTACCTGAGAAATGGTGCCCTTCCAATTCTATTGCCTGTTTCACATCGGTAATAATGCGCTCGTCGGAATCAGCCGTTCAGGGTTGCGATGTAAATTACCCAGACAGTGATGCGGCGAGAATTTAATGTCATTCATGCTGTACAGGCTTAAATAAGGGGATCGATTATGAACATCACGCAATTGCAAGAAGGAATACGTGACATCAACTTGACCTATCTGATGCTGGCCCAGCAAATGATCAATCAGGATAAAACTTCTGCAATTTTCCGTTTGGGAATCGGTCAGGACCTGGTGGATATGATAGCCCGGCTTACGCCCCCGCAGATCATTAAAATGGCGGCTTCCAACATGCTGTTGTGCCGCTTCCGCTTCGATGAAAAGCTGCTGCTCAATCTGGTTACCGACTACAGCAAGGACCGCATGATGTCCCAGGCACATGCGGCGATCCTGATGTCGGGCCAGCCTGTTGAAGAATTGGCTTAGACGGGCCGCAATCATGGCTAGCAAAACCGTAATGGGCGAGGCCCAGCAGGTGAAGATTGCAATAGACCTGATCGAAATGGGCGCACGATTGCAGTTGCTGCAGGAAGAGACCTCGTTGAGTCGAGAGCGCCTGCTCAGGTTATACAAGGAAGTCAAAAACGAATCGCCCTCCAAGGGAATGTTGCCGTATTCGACCGACTGGTTCATGAGTTGGCAGCCGAATATCCACTCGTCCCTGTTCATGGATATACACCAGTTTTTGGTACAAAATGCAGGGATAGACGGTGTGCACGCACTGATTGCCGCTTATCGCCTGTACCTTGACCAGGTGCACGGCATTGAAAGCGCAGAACCGGTGTTGAGCATTACCCGGGCCTGGTCCATGGTCCGTTTTTTCAAGGCCGGCATGATGCAACTCGTTTCCTGCCAGAATTGCGGGGGGAATTTTGTATCGCATGCGGGTGATCTGCACGTCAATTATGTCTGCGGCATCTGCCATGCCCCAGCGCGGGCCGGCAAAACAAATGCGGCCAGGAAAATTCAGAACGGCGCTACGCTAGCAGCCTGACATGCAGTTTGACTGCCTGGCGCTTCGGGTATTTATCCGGGCAGCCGCGCATTCGCCCAACCCCGGTTACGCTTTCATGAGCCGAGCGGATGATAAAGTCGCATTTCGGGATATAAAATTGTTTTAGAATGCACCCGAAGTTATCTTCACCCGCTACCGGCGGAAAGCACGATAGGGTTACCAGAAAGGATCGCCAGCGACAGATTGCATTCCTGCAGTCAGTTTCAAATGCGGCGTTTTGAATCAGGGTATCCGCAAATCCCATTCGTGCGGGAGAAAAAGTACAGGGAGTGGTAAAGCATGTTGGTGATCCTCGGTTATATTGTGGTGTTGGGCTCGGTTTTCGGCGGATTTGCGTTGGCTGGCGGTCACCTGGGTGCACTGATGCAGCCGATCGAATTGCTGATGATCGCCGGTGCCGCTTTGGGCGCGTTTCTGGTTGGCAACAATGGCAAGGCCATCAAGGCGACCCTGAAAGATCTTCCGAAAGTGTTGAAGGGCAGCAAATACAACAAGAATAGCTACATGGAATTGATGGCATTGCTGTATGAATTGCTCGGCAAAGTGCGCAAGGAAGGGCTGATGTCGATAGAAGGCGATGTCGAAGCTCCCGGGGAAAGCCCGATCTTCAACAAATATCCCCAAGTGCTGAAAGACCATCATGCGGTCGAATTCCTGACCGACTATCTGCGCATCATGGTCAGCGGCAACCTCAATTCAATGGAAATCGAAAATCTGATGGATGTGGAAATCGATACCCATCATCATGAAGCGATGATTCCGTCCCATGTGATTGCCAAGCTGGGCGACGGTATGCCCGCATTCGGTATCGTCGCAGCGGTAATGGGCGTGGTGCATACCATGGAATCTGTCGGGGTCCCGCCCGCCGAGCTGGGAATGTTGATCGCACACGCGCTGGTGGGCACTTTCCTCGGCATCCTGCTGGCATACGGGTTTGTCGGGCCGCTGGCAACCCTGCTTGAACAAAAAGCCGAGGAAAGCACCAAGATGCTGCAGACCATCAAGGTGACACTGCTCGCCAATCTCAATGGCTACGCGCCGGCGATGGCGGTCGAATTCGGCCGCAAGGCGCTTAATTCCACGGAGCGTCCGGGCTTTCTCGAACTGGAAGCGCATGTCAAGCAAAAACGCTGAAGCGGAATCCGGGGAGGAACATTCGGATTTGAAGAATTCATCTTCCTTGTTTGCAGCTAAATCTTGAATATTCGCCCCTGAATCATGTCCGAAGACAAAAACAAAAGGCCGATTGTCGTAAAGCGCATCAAAAAGGTGGTCGGCGGACACCATGGCGGCGCATGGAAAATCGCGTATGCCGATTTCGTTACGGCGATGATGGCGTTCTTCCTGCTGATGTGGCTGTTGGGTTCGACGACTAAGGGCGATCTGAAGGGAATCTCCGAATACTTCAAAACCCCGCTCAAGGTCGCCTTGTTCGGCGGAAGCGGAAGCGGCGACAGTTCCAGCATCATCAAGGGTGGCGGCCAGGACCTGACGCGCAGCGAGGGCCAGGTCAAGGAAGGCGAACTCCAGCCGGAAAAGAAGATCATCAACCTCAAGGCCGCGCCGGAGGATTACCTGCGGCTTGAACGTCTCAAGGAAATCGCGAAACTCAAGTCCCTCAAGTCAAGCATCGAGGACATGATCGATAAAAACCCCAATTTGCAGAAATTCCGCAACCAGATACTCATCGACATGACCACGGAAGGATTGCGCATCCAGATTGTCGACGAAAAGAACCGGCCCATGTTCAAAAGCGGTAGCGCGCAGCTCGAGTCCTATACCAGGGAAATACTGCACGCGATCGGCACGATGCTGAACCAGGTGCCGAACAAGATCAGCTTGTCCGGACACACCGATGCCGCTCCCTATATCGGCGGCGGCAAGGGTTACAGCAATTGGGAGTTGTCCGCCGACCGGGCCAACGCTTCGCGGCGTGAACTGATCGCCGGCGGCATGAACCCGGATAAGATTGTTCGCGTGGTGGGCCTGTCTTCATCGGTGCTGTTCGATAAAAAAGACCCGCTAAATCCGATCAACCGGCGCATCAGCCTGATCGTGATGAACAAGGAAGCCGAGGAAGCGGCACAACATGACGGCGGCGTGGTGAATCCGGATGGCGCACCTGACGATACCGGCAGCGCCGATTCCGTCCAGAAAACCCTGGGGGCTGTATCCGGCGTAAGCGTTGTTCCGGCGCTGCCATCTGTCGTCAAGCCTGTTGCCATCCGACCACCGGCGCCACGCTAACTTTCCATTCCGCTCAGGATTTTCCGCACGACTATCATTGTTTCGCTTTCAGAACCTGTCCTGAACATCCAGGGATACGGCGCGTGTGAAACGGGCTATATATCCGTATTGATTCCCCGAATTGACCGGTAATTGATTCGCTGTTCCGCTAAAGAAAACCGAATTTATGCCGTTAGACTGACTGTGTGCCGATATTCTTGCGGGCAGAATTAAAAATTTACATTTGGGGACGGATCG
The DNA here is from genome assembly GCA_049580605.1 of Gallionella sp. GTDB lineage: Bacteria > Pseudomonadota > Gammaproteobacteria > Burkholderiales > Gallionellaceae > Gallionella. The sequence continues at coordinate 29,247 of JBAUQH010000076.1, forward strand.
AATGATGGACAACAGCTGGTGGAATAGACTTTCTCTTAAAACCAAGTTGCAGATACCCATACAGCTGATGCTGCTGGTGGTATTGATGTTGACGCAACAAGTCGCCATGGATAAATACAAATCCCAGGTTCTCGATCAAGCCAAGCAGAAAGCGATCATTTCTTCGGACGGGTTGCTGAACGGCCTGAACGTGATGATGGAGGGCGGCATTATCAGCGATCCCACCCTGCGCACCCTGATGGTCGACAAAATGGCGGACTCTGCCAATGTTCTGGAATTGCGCGTCATCCGCGCCAAGCAGGTGCAGGATCAGTTCGGTCCGGGACTGCCTTCCGAACAGGCGGTCGATGATATGGACCGAACCGCAATCGAGACCAAAAAAACCCAGAGCGCATTGCTGGTCAAGGACGGTAAAGAAGCCATACGTGTGGTGACCCCATTTATCGTAAGCACGAATTTTCGCGGCACCAACTGCCTCAATTGCCATAACGTGAAGGATGGTTCGGTAAACGGCGCAGGAAGCATTACGGTGGATCTTACCAATGAATACGCAATGCTGAGCAAGGTGAATTACATGCTTTGGAGCGTGCAACTTGTCATCCAGATTGTGCTTTTTTTCGGAATAAGCTGGCTGATCGGCCTGGTTACCCGCCCGACCCGGGAATTGCAGCTGGCCATGCAGGAAATGCAGGCTACCGGTGATTTGTCCAGACGAGTGACAATACGCAGCCAGGATGAAATCGGCAAGACCGCGCAGGCTTTCAATGCCCTGATCGACGGTTTTTCCGCGATCATAAGCAAAGTGATCAGCAGTGCCGGAACGGTAACAACTACGGCGGCACAACTGGCAGCATCCTCGATGAAAACATCCCAAGCCTCACAGGTTCAAAGCGAAGCGGCCGCTTCCACTGCAGCCGCAGTGGAACAGATTACCGTGAGCATCAATTCGGTGGCGGCGAACACCGAGGATGTGCGCAAGCTGTCGGAACATAGCCTGAACCAGACTCAGCAAGGCAATCAGGACATGAGTGCGATGATAGGCGAGATCGGGAACGTGGAGGAGGCAGTCAAACAGATTGCCGGCTCGGTCAAGGAGTTCGTCGAAAGCACCCGGGCGATTACAGGCATGACCCAACAAGTTCGGGATATAGCCGACCAGACCAACCTGTTGGCGCTGAATGCGGCAATCGAGGCGGCACGTGCTGGCGAACAGGGACGCGGTTTCGCGGTGGTGGCGGATGAAGTCCGCAAGCTGGCAGAGAAATCTGCCAAATCCGCCAGCGAAATCGATCACGTGACCAATTCATTGAACCAGAAATCCGCAATGGTCGAGGAGGTGGTCAAGACCGGGCTGCAATCCCTGCAGACCACCCAGGAGCAGGTCGAGCGCGTTGCGACGGTTCTTGGTGAGGCGAGCCAGGCCGTATCGAAATCCAGCGATGGCGTGCGCGACATCGCGGCGTCGGTGAACGAGCAAAGCCTTGCCAGCAGCGAGATTGCACGAAATGTGGAGAAAATTGCCCAGATGTCCGAAGAGAACAATGCGGCAATGCAGGAAAATAAACTGGAGATTGCACAACTCGAGAGCTTGGCAAGCGAATTGCAGAATGCAGTGAGAAAATTCAAGGTGTAATTTGAATCGGAGTGCTTGATTTCCTGGCCGGTGACCATGGAATTGGCAATCGCAATACTGCTTCGGCGCTGCGAGCAGCACCAAACACCATGGAAGTATGAAAAATGCAGAATAAAAATGCGTATATCTCTCAGCAGGAAGCCCCTTTTCCGGAAGGCAGCGTGCTGATATCGAAGACGGATACCAAAGGCATAATCACCTATGCGAATGAAGAATTTGTAAATATATCCGGCTTTTCCCGGGAAGAATTGATCGGCAAGAGTCACAATATCGTGCGCCATCCCGATATGCCGCCGCAGGCCTTCAAGTGGCTGTGGGATGATCTGAAGGCAGGCAGACCCTGGCGAAATTTGGTGAAAAATCGATGCAAAAACGGCGATCACTACTGGGTGCGTGCCACCGTATCGCCGATATTTGAAGAGGGCCGAATTACCGGCTATGTATCCATGCGCCGGGCGCCAACTCGAAGTCAAATCGATGCGGCAGCTGAAACTTATCGCGCTTACAGCCAAAGCGGTGCGGCATTTGTTGCGGCTGGCGAACGCTGGAAATTCAAGAACTGGTCGCTCAAGTCAAAATTGCAAATGGTTATTCAAAGCGCGTTGCTGGTGGTGCTGGGCATGGGACAGTGGTTCATCTCGGCGCGTCTGAATCCGGATAGCGCGACGGAATTCCAATTGATTGGCGGGCAGATTGCGCTGCATGTATTCCTATTCTTTTTTATTGGCTATTGCGTCGTGAAATATGTGCGCAATCCGCTGGAAGCGGCCAAAGGCGAAATCCGCAATGTGTTGCAGGGAAATTTTGACAATGAAATGGATATCAGCGTTGGTGACGAGGTCGGCGACATGTGCCGTGAAATAACCAACATGCAAACCTATTTGCGCATGCTGGTTGATGATATTGCGGCTTCAGGGAGGACGATAAGAAGCGCGTCCGGCATTCTGGAAAAGCGCGTTGGCCAGGTTACCAGCAATGCGCTGGTCGAGCAGGACCACATCCAGGCAATAGCCGCAACGATGGAAGAATACAGCCAGTCGGTCGCCGAGGTCGCATCCATGGCGGGAGATTCGATGACCGATGCGAAAGCGATGCAAAAGATTGTCGAAGAAAACAATCGCAATATGGATCAAAGCATTGTCGCCACCTCCAAGGTTTCCGATACCGTTCTGTCCTCAAGCAAAACGATTTCTGAATTGGGTATGTCGATCCAGAAGATCGGTGCAATTGCGAATTCAATCAAGGAAATCGCAGACCAGACCAATCTGCTTGCGTTGAATGCAGCGATAGAGGCTGCCCGTGCGGGAGAACAGGGACGCGGCTTTGCCGTGGTGGCCGATGAAGTGCGCAAGCTTGCGGAACGCACCTCGGCCAGCACAAGCGATATCGCAAATACCATAGGCGAGATCAACGATATTTCCGAGGTTGCTGTCAAATCCATGCAGGGTGCGGTTGCAGAAGTTGAAAACGGGATCACCCTGATCCGCAAGAATGGTGAGGGTCTCAAGGAGATAATGACTGCAACACGGAATGTTTATGGGCGGATTGAGCATATCGCATCGGCATCCAAGGAACAATCCGAGGCGGGACACAGCGTGGCAAACAGTTTGGAGAAGGTTTCCGGTTTGGTCGACAGCAATACCCGATCAGCCCAGGAGGCCAAGTCTGCCGCCGAGTCATTGGAAAGATCGGCAGCTGAATTAAAGCGCGCCGGTTATCCATTGACCAAGTGCGCGAATTGACGGGGCAGCTGGTGATGAAACGTTCAAAATTCTCTTGCAATTACGATCGCTGGTCCTTGCACCCGGTTGCACCGGAACGGCGCGTTGAATTGAAATATACTCGATCCTGTGAAGCTGCTGGCAATGGGGAAACACGATGTCCGATCTGCTGAAAAATATTGATGCCAGAACCAAGCTGGCTGGAACCAACAAGCTTGAAATCCTGATGTTCACGCTGGGCAGGGATGCGCGCAGCAATCGCGAGGAGACATTCGGCATCAACGTTTTCAAGGTGCGCGAGGTGATGCGCATTCCCGCGATAACCCGCGCTCCTGACATGCCGGCTTCTGTCGAGGGAATGGTGAGTTTGCGCGGAGTGCTTGTGCCGGTCATCGATCTGGCAAAATACATCGGCATCGAAACCGACAGCAAGCCGGAGATCATGATCGTTACCGAATATAACGGCCAGACCCAGGGATTCCTGGTCAGGGCGGTCGACAACATCCTGCGCCTGGATTGGTCGGCGATGCGTGTTCCGCCGGCCATGCTTCTTGCGGAAATGGGAGGCCTGGTTACCGCGATTACCGAATTGAAGGACGGCCGGCTGGTGATGATGATGGATGTCGAGAAGGTCCTGTCGGAAACCAGCCATTACGACGATGTTTCGGTCTTCCAGAATGTCCTGCCGCTGGGCAGGGAGCGCAAGGTGTTTTTTGTCGATGATTCCTCGGTTGCGCGCAATCAGATTGCGCGAACACTGGATGCGATGCAGGTGAAATATTCTTCCGCCATCAATGGGCGCCAGGCCTGGGATGAACTGGCGAAAATGGCCGATAGTGCGGATGCGGCGAATACGCCGCTCAGGAACACTTTGCACGTAATTCTGACCGATGTGGAGATGCCGGAGATGGACGGATATATGCTGACGCGCAAGATCAAGGCGGACAAGCGCTTTTCGGGTATACCGGTATTGATGCATTCGTCGTTGAGCAGCGCCTCCAACCAGCAACTCGGCAAGGCGGTTGGCGTTGATGAGTATGTGGCGAAATTCGAGCCGCAGAAACTGGCGCAAAAGCTGGCGCAGCTGCTGGCCTGAGGAGACGGACATGAGCTACACGGAAAATATGCTGAACGCCGACCAGGAAGACGTGCAAAGCCAGATTGATGCCCGATCCAGTCTGGCGGGGTCGAACAAGATGGAGATACTGCTTTTCAATCTGGGCAGCGATGAACAATTCGGCATCAATGTATTCAAGGTCAAGGAGGTTTGCCAGGCCGGGAAGATTACCCGCACGCCCAACATGCCGAGCGGAGTCGAGGGTATCGTATCATTGCGGGGTCACGTGATGCCGGTATTGAATCTGGCCAGCTTCCTGGGGATCAAACCGGGCGAACAGTACCGAACCATGATGGTGGCTGAATTCAACAATCACATTCTGGGATTTCTGGTGCAGAGCGTGGATCGCATTATCCGCGTTGACTGGGACAAGGTGCGGCCAACCGAGGGTATGCTGTCGGACAAGGCCGCGCTGATCACGGCGATTTCCGAGCTGCCGGACGGCACGCTGATTTCCATTTTGGATGTCGAGCAGATTCTGGCCAATGCATTCGGCGAAGCGGTAGTCGGCGATGTCGAACGGATCGATTCTGACCATGAATTGTGCGTGTTTTTTGCAGACGACTCGATGTTGGCGCGCAGAAAGATTGCCGAAGTCCTGGACAAAATGGGCCTGAAACATATTCAGGCGAGCAATGGCAGCGAGGCATGGGAAAGGCTCAAGGCAATGGCCGATTCCGCGCAGAATGGCGGAACGGATTTGCGAGAGCAGATACAAGTGATACTGACCGATGCGGAAATGCCCGAGATGGACGGCTACGTACTGACACAGAATATCAAGACGGATAGCCGGTTTAACGGTATTCCGGTGGTCATGCATTCCTCGCTGTCTTCCGAAGCGAACCGTTCGATGGGACGAAAGGTCGGTGTGGATTACTATGTGTCCAAATTCGATTCGGCGATATTGTCGTCAACATTGCGCCCGCTATTGACTTAGCATTAATGGCCCGGGGAAGACATGGGAAGCAATCAGTATTACGAAAATGTTTAATAATATGCATCCGGTTTTCCGCAAATTGAAGAGAGAATGCCATGGCAAATGAAGATACGCGATTTCTGGTGGTGGACGATTTTTCCACGATGCGGCGCATCGTTCGCAACCTGTTGAAGGAACTGGGCTACCTGCATGTTCAGGAAGCCGAGGATGGTGTCGAGGCACTGGCAAAGCTGCGCGCCGACCCGTTCGATTTCGTGGTGTCCGACTGGAACATGCCCAATATGACCGGGATCGAACTGCTGAAGGAGATACGTTCCGATGAAAAGCTCAAACACCTGCCGGTGCTGATGGTGACGGCTGAGGCAAAGAAGGAAAATATAATCATGGCTGCGCAGGCGGGCGCGAGCGGTTATGTTGTCAAGCCGTTCACCGCAGTTGTGCTGGACGAAAAGCTGAAAAAAATATTTCAAACCATGCAAAAGTGAGCATTGACATGTCTACCCATACTGCAACTCAGGATTCAGAAGATCTGGAAGCGTTGTTCGACAGCATCCTGGCGGCAAATTCGGCGGAATCCGCTCCGGTGGCCGCTGTTGTCGCTGCCATCCAGCCGCCGAACACGGTGGCGGTGCGTTCCGTTGCTGCCGATCACGAGGCGGATCCGAACAAGGTCATCAATCAAATCGGCCATATGGCGCGCACCTTGCATGACACGCTGCGTGAACTGGGACTCAACAAACAGATCGAAAAGGCCGCCGCATCGATACCCGATGCGCGCGATCGACTCAATTACGTCGCGACCTTGACCGAGCAGGCTGCCGAGCGAGTGTTGAATGCCACCGAGGCGGCGCAGCCGCTGGTGGAAAAGATGGAAGTCGACGCGCACCGCCTGTCAGGACAATGGCAGCAGTTGTTCGAGAACAAGCTGGATGTGGAACAATTCAAGGGCCTGGTCAAACAGACACAGGCTTTCCTGTCTGATGTGCCCAGGAATGCCAAGGCGACCAATGCCTATCTGATGGAAATCATGATGGCGCAGGATTTCCAGGATCTGACCGGCCAGGTCATCAAGAAAATTACCGCAGTGACCAAGGAAATGGAACAACAACTGCTCGCCCTTCTGGTCGAAAATGCGCCCGCGTCAGTCAAGGCCGACCTGAACGCCGGGTTGCTCAACGGCCCGGTAATCAATCCGGCCAGCCGGACAGATACGGTAAGCAGCCAGGACCAGGTGGATGACTTGCTGGATAGCCTGGGCTTTTGATACCGGAACCGCCTTCAACACCGCAGCCCGAACCGTATATAGCCTCGCGGTCAGCAACTGGAGTTATGGAAATGAATGATTTTGCCGGCATGGAAGAATTGTTAAGCGACTTCTTGATCGAAGCCGGGGAAATGCTCTCGGATGTCGACAGCAAGCTGATGGAGCTCGAAAAATTTCCGGCGGACAAGAAGCTGCTCAACGAAATATTTCGCGGGTTTCACACCATCAAGGGCGGCGCCGGTTTTCTCAATGCCGGTGAACTGGTGGCCATATGCCATATCACTGAAAACCTGTTCGACAAGCTGCGCAATGGCGAATTGACGCTGACTGCAGAATTGATGGATGTGATTTTCGCCGCGACTGCCGAGGTGCGCAGGATGTTTGGCGCGCTTCAGCAAAGCGTTCAACCCGAAGCGGCACCCGCGGGAGTGATTGCTTCACTTAAGGCAGCGCTGACCGGGCAGAATCTGGCCGCGAAAGCCCAACCTGCTGCAGAACCCGCAGTCAAGCCGGTGACGGCGTCATCCCAAGCGGCCGGGCCGGAATCGGTCGACTGGGAAAAATTGTACAACGCATTGACCGGAACCGACATTGTTTCCCAGGTGGGGATGGTCAGGGATCCGGAAAAAGTAGCCGCTGCGATTTCCGAGGAAGAGTCCACCAGGGCGGTATTCGGGCGCCGTGCGACGGATGTGCCCGGAACCACCGTGGGACGCCGCGAAGGCGATGTGCCGGTCAAGGAAGCCAAGGAGTCGACGATACGGGTGGATACCGACAGGCTGGACCAGGTGCTGAACCTTTCCGGGGAGATCGGCCTGACCAAGAACCGGCTGACCCACTTGCGCTCCGACATCCTGCAGGGGCGCAATGACGCGGAGACTTTGCATGATCTGGACCAGGCGGTCAGCCAGCTCGATGCGCTGGTGGTGAATCTGCAGAACGCGGTGATGAAAACGCGCATGCAGCCGATAGGACGCTTGTTCAAGAAATACCCGCGGCTTGCACGCGACCTGGCGCGTACCCTGGGCAAGGATGTGGAACTGGTGCTGGTCGGCGAGGAAACCGAAATGGACAAGACCATGATCGAGGACCTCAATGACCCGCTGGTTCATCTGGTGCGCAACGCTGTCGATCACGGCGTGGAGACGATCGAGGGGCGTGTTGCGGCCGGCAAGCCGGAGCAGAGCAAGGTCGAATTGAGCGCGCGCCAGGAAGGCGACCATATTCTGATCACCATCGCCGATGACGGTCGCGGCATGCGACCCGAGGTAATCCGCAACAAGGCTATCGAAAAGGGGCTGATCAGCAGCGAGGTCGCAAATACGCTGGATGAGTCCCAGTGTCTGGATCTGATTTTCCTGCCGGGTTTCAGCACCAAAGACCAGATATCGAGCGTGTCGGGCCGGGGTGTCGGCATGGACGTGGTAAAGACCAACATCCAGAAACTCAACGGCGTGGTCAGCATCCAGTCCGAGGCCGGCAAGGGCACGATAATCACCATCCAGCTGCCGCTGACATTGGCGATCCTGCCGGTATTGATCCTGCGCCTGAAGGAACAATCGTTCGCGGTGCCGTTGTCCATGGTCCGCGAGATCCTGTCTGTCACGCCGGAGCAATTGCAGCAGGTTTCCGGCAGGGCAACCATGGTGGTTCGCGGCGAGGTGCTGCCGGTTTTGCCGCTTGCCCAGCTGATCGGTTGGGAACAAAGCGGCACACCCGAGGTCGGCGTGCTGATGCAATTCGGCAACAACAGTTTCATCCTGTCGGCGGATTCCTTTGCCGGTCACGACGATGTGGTCATCAAGTCGCTGGACACTTTCAGGCCGAAGGGAGTGGCTGGCGTCACCATGTCCAGCGAGGGCGACATCGTGCTGATACTCGACATCAAGGAACTGCTCAGCGACGTCCGAGGCCGCTGAACAACGGGTATGCCACAGTGTCCGCATAACGGATGTACAACGCTTCCCGTGCTTGCGGATATCGCGTTTGGAAATGTCTATGCCTGACAACGCGGTCCGCGAGTTTCATTTCACAGCGCAGGATTTCCAGCTTATCAGCAAGCTGATCCACCAGCGGGCGGGAATATCGCTAACCGCATCCAAGCAGGAGCTGGTGTACAGCCGGGTGGCAAGGCGCCTGCGCGCCACCGGGATCAAGACATTTGCCGAATATCTCGACCGTCTGCAGCGCGGTGACGCGGCCGAATGGCAGGAATTCACCAATTCACTGACCACCAACCTGACCTCGTTCTTTCGCGAGGAACACCATTTCCAGATCCTGGCCGGACATCTCCGCAATCTCGGCAAGACGCGACCCATCGTGCTGTGGTGTTCCGCCTGCTCGACCGGAGAGGAAGCCTATTCGCTCGCAATGACGGCGGCGGATACATTTTCAGGATTCGACAATCCGGTCAGGATCGTGGCTTCCGACCTGGACACCAGGGTGCTGGAAGTCGCACGGGCAGGCCGCTACAAACTGGAAACGGTTGCCAAAATGCCGGCGCAGCAAATCGACAAGTTCTTTTTGCGCGGCAAGGACGAAAGCGAGAGTTATGTCCAGGTGCGTCCGGAGCTGCAAAGCATGATCACCTTCAGGCAGATCAATTTGCTGGATCTGGTCTGGCCGATTCGCGGGCAGCTGGACGCGATATTCTGCCGGAACGTAATGATCTATTTCGACAAGGCGACGCAACTCGCAATATTGAAAAAATTCGCGCCGCTGATGCGCAGCGACGGATTGCTGTTTGCCGGCCATTCGGAAAATTTAGTTCATGCCGACGCGTATTTCAAGTTGCGTGCCAGGACCGTTTACCAATTGTCAGGGGATTACAGGACACCATCGCGATGACCGCCAATGACGCCAACTTGCCGTTGCCAAGTCGTCGCATCATAGTGGTCGGA
>JBAUQH010000077.1:0-2668 GCA_049580605.1 Gallionella sp.
ATATATTTTTTTCCGCCGACAACCTGCCTGATTGCAATGACCAGCTGTTCCGGCGCGACATCCTTGGTCAGGTACCCCCACGCACCGGCCTTCATCAACCGGACCGCATATTGATCCTCCGAGTACATGCTCAGTATCAATACTCTGGCGTCCTTTTTTTCGTTCAACAGCTGCCTCAACGTGTCATCCCCGCCTTTTTCGGGCATGGAAATATCGAGCAGCATCACATCCCAATTAAGGGTGTTGATCTTCTTCAGCGCTTCGACCCCGTTGGCCGCCTCGCCCGTCACCTCAATGCCTTCGGCTTCCTCCAGTATCCTGCACAATCCCTGCCGCACAATCACGTGGTCATCTACGATAAATACCCGGATCACGGTTCACCTCTTTCTGCATGAATGCCGACTTTCGCCGGCGGCATCGTTCAAGCCGGATGGACGGTCGTTGCCTGCTGCACGGCGGGAATCCTGAGCGTCACCAGCGTACCCTTTCCCGGTGTGCTCTCTATCGTGGCATTTCCTCCAATCATCATTGCGCGCTCCTTGATGCCGAGCAATCCGAAGCTGTGTTGCTTGCGTGCCTGATCAAATCCGACACCGTTATCCTTGATTTCCAGCAGCAGCCAGTCGCACTGTCTGGAAAACCGGATTTCCACCCTGCTTGCCTTGGCATGCTTGGATACATTGTTCAGCGATTCCTGGATGATGCGGAACACGGTCACCGACTGGTTCTCGTCGAGTGCTACCCCTGTCCGGGGCAGGACAAGTTTGCATTCGATGCCGCTATCTTGCTTGAATCGTCTCACGTAATCCTTGACTGCGGCGGAGAGTCCGACATCATCCAGCAGATTCGGCCGCAGGTCGGAAACAACCTGGCGAACGGTCTGGATTCCTGATGAAACCAGCTCGGATATGCGCGTTACCTCGTCGTGCAGATGTGACGCGCCGGCAGGAAGCTTGGAAGCAAGCCAGGCAATGCGCATATTAAGCGCAGCCAGAGTCGCGCCCATTTCGTCGTGCAAATTTCGTGCAATGCGCGCCCGCTCCTCCGCCCTGACATTTTCCAGATGCAACGTGAGCCGCTGCAGCTCACGATAGGATTCTGCCAGCTTCGATTCGGCCATTTTCAGTTCGGTTATGTCCACCCCGATGCCCAGCACATTGATCGATCCGTCGGCATGCAGCAAAGGCCGCTTGATTGTGTGAATCCAGTACTCCTTGCCATCCCTGCTAAACAATTCGTTGTATACCACGTCATGCTTGAATTCGATCACCTCCCGGTCAGCCGCCGTAAATCGCTCTACTTCGCGTGTATTCGAATTGAATGCGCTATTTTTCTTTCCGATCATGCTTTGTATTGTCACGCCGTAGAAATCCGCCATTGCCTGGTTGGCCAGCATGAATCTGCCCTGTTCATCCTTGACGAAAATCTTGTTGGGGTCGGCGTCCATCACCTGCCAAAGCAGGTTTTTCTGGTCGCGCAATTCCTTTTCGGCAAACTTGCGTTCGGTAATGTCCCGCACGATCGCCATGTACAGGCCGGTATCGCCATTCTGGCTGATGAATTGCAATTGCGTCTCGATCGGCATATCCCTGCCATCCCTGCGGCTGGCTATCGTCTCGAAACGCCGCCTTTTCCGTTTTCCGCTGCTCAGCGGGGCAATGAAAGCCCTGCATTCCGACTCGGGAATCAGTGGCAACAGATCGGGCGGGGTCAATTTCAGCAGCTCTTCACGGCTGAATCCCGTACCGGTTTCCGCCCCCTTGTTTGCATAAACAAAGCGCAGGGTATCGGGATCGAAGATGAATATCATGTCCAGCGCATTGTCGAGCAGATAGTTCAGGCGCCGCTCGGTTTCCTGGGCCCGGTCACGGCGGGTAATGTCGGCAAATGTCAGCCTCACCACAGGTGCCTCGCCTTCCCTGAACAAATGGATGTCATCCATCTGCACATGCATCAGGGAGCCGTCACCGCGCTGCAGCATCAAATCACAGTCCTGCTGGCCGCTCTCCTGCACGGTACGCATGAAGATTTGCTGCCAGCGGTCTTGTTCCCCGGGGACGATAAAGGCAGAAAAATGGCGGCGCAACAGTTTGCTGCGCTCCAGCCCCAGCAGTGCGGCCCCGGTCAGATTAATTTCGCTGATTACAGCATCGAGCGTCAGCGTGAGGTATCCGATAGGAGCGAATTCATACAGATCCTGATAGCGGTCGCGGGATTTTTCCAGCAATATCTGGGATTCGCGCAAGGCCTCGTTCTGCATCTCCAGTTCAATCTGGTAAATCCGGAGTTCTTCCAGAAGTTCTTCTGCAGGCCGTTGCTCGGCCGATACCGGTGCATCGCGCTGTATCTTCGCCTCGGCGCGCGCGCGCAGCGGGTTCTGATCTTTAAACTTCCGGGTCTGGTTCGGCCGTTTGCTCATGATGTCCCCTGCCGTAGCCGGTGTGAAGGAATGGTTTCGTTCACCCCGGGATATTCTTCGCCCTGTCGCCGGTATCCTCCTCAATCGCCAGCAGGATCAGGTTCATGTCGCCTTTCTTGCCGATGATGCCGCGTGCATTGAGCAGCATCCTGCGCCGGCCGATGGCCGGAAAATCATGTTCGACGACATAGTCCTCCAGATTCTGATCCTGCGGAAGGATTTTTTCCAGCAGTTTGCGCAGCGCCGGTA
>JBAUQH010000078.1:0-3597 GCA_049580605.1 Gallionella sp.
GGTTGAAACCGCAGCCAATAGAAGACGTTCGATGGTAGCCTACAATGCAACCTAAAAACTGCTCGGATAATGGAATGAATGTCCTGCTGGTAGAAAATGAATCTGAAACACGATCCATACTCACGACAATCCTCGAAATTCGCGGCCATCAGGTTGCAAATTATGATGATGCCGAGCGTGGCTGGATCGCTTATCAGGCCCAAAACTATCCGCTTGTTATTGTGGGCTGTTCCCGGCCGGGGGACAGCGGCCTGGAACTGTGCCAGAAGATTCGGAGCGCACAGAAAGGCAATAAAAGCTTGATTCTGGCGATTACTGCCCGCACCAAATTTGGAAACCTTTGGCAGGTTTTGGCTGCTGGTGCCGATGACTATCTGGAAACACCAATTGACCCGCACCACCTGAGTATCCGGCTTGCAATTGTAGAACAGCGCGTCAGTGCGCTGCAGCTACAGGCCGCCAATCTCGAATCGCTGCAAGAGAGCGAGCAGCGCTTGAGCCTTGCGCTTGAAGGCGGCAGATATGGCGTGTGGGACTGGAACCTTCGGACAGGCGAGGTGATTCCCTTCAAAGCGCGCAAGGCGATGTTCGGCTTTGCGGATGACGAGATGGTCAACAACATAACCGAGTGGGAAGCAAGGGTTCATCCGGATGACAAGCAACGTTGGACGGAAGCGCTGCGCACGATTTTTCGTAAAGAGGCGGACAGGTTTTCCATTGAATATCGTGTGCGCTGCGAGGATGGAAGCTGGAAATGGATACGCACTCGTGGCATCGTGGCAGGCAACGCGGACAACGGCTTGGTGTTGCGGATGATTGGCACGCACACTGACATCTCCGCACAAAAAAACACCGAGCAAGAGTTGCAAATCGCAGCCTCGGTATATCAGGCTATCGGCAAGGCGGTCATGATTACGGATAGCAGCGACCGCATCATCGCCGTAAATCGGGAATTTACACAACTGACCGGGTTCGGATCCGACGAGGCGATCGGAAGAACCCCGAATTTCATGTACTCCACACGCCATGACGAGGCGTTCAGGCAATTAATACGGCACAAGCTCAACACCACCGGAATCTGGGAAGGGGAAATATGGAACCGGCACAAAAATGGCGCGGAATATGCCGTGTGGCAATTGATTCACACCATCTATGACGACAAGGGCAATGTGCTCAGGCGAGTTGCGCTATTTTCCGACGTAACCGATCAGAAGCGGACAGAGGATGCTATCAGGCGGACTGCCTACTACGACCTCCTCACGGGAATACCCAACCGTCGACTTTTTCAGGATCGCCTTGGATTGGAAATCAACAAGGCGAATCGCACCAATCTTCCGATCGCTCTGATGATTATTGATCTCGATGGTTTCAAAGAGGTGAATGACAGGTATGGGCATGATGTGGGTGACATCTTGTTGCAGGAAGCAGCGCGTCGCATCAGCAGCTGCGTTCGTGAATCGGATACGGTGGCTCGCCTGGGAGGCGATGAATTCACGGTCATCCTGCCTGAGGTTCCCGATATCCGCCACATCGACGATATGGCTCAGAAAATCGTCACGCAGCTTTCAGATTCTTATCATATTAACGGCGTTACCCTTCAAATAGCGGGGAGCATCGGCATCTCCCAGTATCCAAACGACGCCAATAGCGTCAGCGCCCTGATGAAAGCTGCAGATCAGGCGATGTATATTGCCAAAAGCAGAGGCGGTAACCGAATCAGTCATTTCTCCCCTTCGCTGCAGCAGGCAGATCAGACCAGCTTAAACCTCCTCAACGACTTGCGCGGCGCCCTGGCAGCCAACCAGCTCAGCGTATATTTTCAGCCGATTGTTGATCTGTCGAACGGCCGCATTCATAAGGCCGAGGCGCTGCTCAGATGGCAACATCCCGCGTATGGAATCGTCAGCCCGATGGAATTTATTCCAATGGCAGAGGATGCGGGTCTCATGAACCGGATCGGGGACTGGGTATTTAATGCGTCCGCACGCTTTGCCATGAGTTGGAGCAAGCAATTCGCCGGTGATTTTCAAGTCAGCATAAACATGTCGCCCGTTCAGTTTAAAGACGAATCCAGGAATATTGCAGCGGAATGGATAAGTCATTTGCAGGAAGTCGGGCTTCACGGAAAAAATATGGCGGTTGAGATTTGCGAAGAACTGTTGCTGGATGCGGAGCCGGGCATCATGGACAAACTGCATGAATTTCGCGCTGCAGGCATTCAGGTGGCTATAGATGATTTCGGCACCGACTATTCGTCACTTGCGAAATATAAGGAATTGGGCATCGATCATCTGAAAATCGACCGGTCATATATATTGAATTATGAAGTCGATCCCGACGATCTGGCGCTATCCGAGATTATCGTGATGGCGCATAACGTCGGCCTTAAGGTGATTGCCGAAGGGGTGGAAACGGAACGGCAGCGCGACCTGCTGGCCGCGGCCAGATGTGATTATGCCCAGGGAAGCTTTTACTCCATACCCGTCCTGCCGGCGGCGTTTGAAGCATTGTTGCAGCGTGAATTTGACGTGCAATCCCAAGCGGAGGATTTCCTGATGGGCGAAAAACCTGGCCATAACCTTCTGTCAGAAGAGGAGGCTGCCGATTTTCTGCAACCACACATGCCCAATAAATCCGTCAAAGCCTGGCTTGCCCATGATCGTCAGCGTGACCCTATTATTTCTTTTTTTATGGTGCAGGGACATCCGTATTACCTCGAGTCCGATTTGGAAAAATTCGTTATCCGCACACTGAACACATCGGCGCGATTTGTCCGGCTCAACAATCGCCTCTGCCCCGAACGCCGAAATTCTCAGGAACGCCGCAGATCAGGCAATCATGGACAGATGGCCGGACGCGCATTAAAACCCGGCATCAAACGCCGCAGGCGGGACGATGCGGATCCGCGCCTGCCGGAAGATCCCGAGCGCCCCGAAGGGGTAGGCCTGAATCGCCGCGCCCGATCCAAACAGCCTGTCCACTAAAAAGTTCAGGGCAAAACCCACCTTTCCCGCTGGCCGATTCCATTTCATCGAACCGCTTCAGTTTGCGCTCGATCAGCAACGGGAAGATTCCTTTACCACTATTTTCACCTGCCTGAAGCGGGGTCGCCATGCGCAGCGCACTCCAGGTGTGGCGCCGGCCGCTTCCATCCTGAAGCTTGCCATCGGTTCAATCCATCACCAGCACCGCCGCGCCGCGTATCCGGCCTTCGCGCAGACGGGCAAGGGCCTCGTTGGCTTGTTCCAGACGGAAGGTTTCCACTTCGGTCCTGATGTTTGCCCCGGTCGCGATATCAAGAAATTCCTCGCCGTCGCGGCGGGTCAGGTTCGCAATGGAGCGGACCGCGCGCTCGCCCCACAGGATGGAATAGGGGAATCCGGGAATATCGCTCATATGGATGCCCGCGCACACGACCGTGCCGCCTTTGGCGGTGTGGCGCAGCGCCTCGGGTATCAGCGCGCCGACCGGCGCGAACAATATCGCCGCATCCAGTTCTTCGGGCGGGGCTGCCGTGGAATCCCCTGCCCATGCCGCGCCCAGTGCACCGGCAAATTGCTGCCCGGCCAGGTCGCCGGGCTTGGTGAACGCGAACAC
>JBAUQH010000079.1:0-6534 GCA_049580605.1 Gallionella sp.
GACACAACCCGAGAATCTTGACCATCACGATGTTGTTCACAAACACCGCGCTGATGAGTATCAGCAGATATTCTGTCATTGCAAGACCTTAATCGAATCAGGCGCGGATTATCCCCTGATTCATATACCGCTTCAACCACGATCACGGCATATGAATATTCCGCAACCAGGGCTGCTGTATCGGTTTTGCGGGCCCGGGCCGTCTGGCACCAGCCGGCATCGGCCCGGCAATCAAATCTCGATGCGCGTCCCCATTTCGATGACCCGGTTGGCCGGAATCCTGAAGAAGTCCGTTGCGTTCATCGCATTTTTCGACAATGCCACGAACAGCCGCTCGCGCCATTTGGCCATTCCCGGTTTCGGGCTGGAAACGATCAGGGCCCGTGAAACGAAAAATGAAGTGGTCATCATGTCGAAGGGGGGCATTTGCGAGCCGCACAATTCCAGCGCAAACGGGATATCCGGCGTTTGCATGAACCCATAGAATAATTTCACGCGATAAAAGTTCTTGCCCAGTTCCGTGATCAGGAAGCGATTGCCCCGGGTGACATAGGGTTTGTCCTCGACCACCACGGTCAGCAATACGTTGCGCTCGTGCAGCACATGGTTATGCTTCAGGTTGTGCAGCATCGCAGACGGCGTCCCGTCCCCCTCGGGGGTCAGGAATACCGCCGTGCCGCTCACCCTGGGCATATCATCAACGCCGTCGATGAATGCCTGCAACGGAACGGTCAGCCGTGCGGTTTCATCGAATACCAGCTTCCGGCCGCGTTTCCAGGTGGTGAGCACGGTAAAGGACACCAGCGCGACGCCCAGCGGGAACCAGCCTCCCTGGGATATCTTGAGGGTGTTCGCGGCGAAATAGGTCAAATCCACGATCAGCAGCAACGCAATGACCGGAATGGCGATTACCAGTGGCCAGCGCCACAGCAGCACAATCACGATCCCGACCAGCATCGTGGTTATGGTCATGGTGCCGGTAACGGCGATGCCGTATGCCGCGGCCAGGTTGCTCGAACCCTGGAATGCAAACACCAGAAATATCACCGCCAGGAACAACGTCCAATTGGTCAACGGAACATAGATCTGTCCCTGCTCCTTGTCGGATGTCTGACGGATCTCCATGCGCGGCAGGAAACCCATTTGCACGGACTGGTTCGCAATGGAAAATGCGCCGGATATTACCGCCTGCGACGCGATCACGGTTGCGGCTGTCGCGAGCAGCACCATCGGTATCAGTGCCCAGTCTGGCGCGAGCAGGTAGAACGGATTGGCAATGGCTTGCGGGTGGTGCAGCAGCAATGCGCCCTGGCCGAAATAATTCAACACCAGCGCCGGCAGCACGAACGAAAACCAGGCCAGGCGGATCGGAAATTTGCCGAAGTGTCCCATGTCGGCATAGAGTGCCTCTCCTCCGGTAATGACCAGGACAATCGCGCCCAGCGCAAAGAAGGCGGTGCGCGGATCGGTACTCAGGAATTCGAATCCGTACCAGGGGTTCAGTGCAGACAGCACCTGGGGATTCCGGGAAATCTCGATCAAACCAAACGCGGCCAGGCACGCAAACCAGATCACCATGATCGGGCCGAATGCCAGACCGACCGTCCCGGTTCCGCGTTTCTGTATGAAAAACAGGCCGGTTAAAATGAGGATGGTCAGCGGCAGTATGTAGATACCGAACTGGCGCGAAACCATGCCCAGCCCTTCGACTGCCGACAATACCGAGATCGCCGGCGTGATCATGCTATCGCCAAAGAACAGCGCCGCCGCAAACACGCCAAGCACGGAGACGAACCATCTTGTTTTTGGGTATTGTCTGGTCAGCTCTCTTACCTGGGAAAGCAGCGCCATCGATCCGCCTTCGCCGTTGTTATCCGCGCGCATCATGATCACCACATACTTGAACGACACCAGCAGCATGATGGTCCAGAACATCACGGACAACACGCCCAGGATATTGGCAGCCACGACCGGAAGGGGATGCGGGCCGGTAAAGGTCGCCGATATCGCATACAACGGGCTGGTGCCGATATCGCCGTAAACCACGCCCAATGCGCCAACCACCAGGGGCGATAATTTCTGCTTTGCTAGCTCACCGCTCATGTCCGACCGTTTGCCATGGAAGAATGCGGCGGCACTCTACGCCGGCGTCGCGACGAAAGCAATCTTGGCAACCCCGTTCGCCGGCGATTCCGAGCGTGGGAAAGCGTTGCGCGGAAACCGCGGCAGCCTGCTAGCCGATCATAGAATATCCGCGCAATTTGGCGCTCCGGAAAATTCTGCGACCCGGGCTAGCGGCCGCATCGAGCCTGCTTCAGAGTTTCTTGTGGGTGCCGTCGCACAGCACGCCGTTGCCGCTGTGCTTGCAGCCGCAAAAATATACCGCCTCCGCTTTGGCGGCCTTGTATTCGAGCGGGGAAAATTCGCTACCCTTGTGGCTGCCGTCGCAGAATGGCTGCGTCGCGCTTTTACCGCAGGCGCACCACCAGTAGCTTTTCCCTGCTTCAACCTGGACTGCGTAAGGTCCTTTCTGTGCGATAACTGCTTGCTTGTCTGACATTTTGAAACTCCTTGATGATAGAAACGACATGATATTAGCTCCCGCTTTCAGGGCAGGAGGCCCAACAAACGCATAACCCGGAAGCCCGGCGTATACGCAACAATTCTTATCGGCCCTGGCCGTGGGCGTTGGCAAAAGCTTCCCGCAAGCGGCTCAGGCTGCCGGCGATTTCGGCCAGTTCCTTCTGCGAAAACTGCGCAAAAGCGCGCTGCATATGCGCAAGTTGCGCCGGAAAAACGCTTGCAAACAGTTTTTCCCCTTGCGCGGTGAGCTGGACGATCTGGCAGCGTCCGTCGCCGGGAAAAGCGCCCCGCCGCGCCAGCTTCTTTTCCACCAAACGGTCAACCACGCCGGTCAGCGTGCCTTTGGTTATCAGTGTTTTTTCCCCCAGCTCCCTGCTGGTCATGCCGGCCGTGTTGCCCAGGGTGGCGATGATGTCGAATTGCGCCGGCGTCAGGCCCGTCGAGCGCACATGCGCAGACGAATAAGCTTCAAACGCCTGGTAGGTGCGGGACAATTCGCGCAGCAGCGGCAGAAATTTCGGGGATCGCATCAACAAACTTGTGGTTCCAACCGGCGGAATAATAGTTCTAATTAGAACCAATGTCAATTCCCCGGTTCCGGCGCGGGATGGATTTTTTTGCTCATCCCGCGCGTATCTCGGTACAATCGCGCGGAACGACCCTCTACTTGCCTGTGGTTATGCCATGAAATTGATTCCGACGATCCTGTGCGGCGGAGCAGGTTCCCGGCTCTGGCCGGTTTCCCGCGAACTGCACCCCAAACCTTTCATCCGATTGGCGGACGGGCAGAGCCTGCTGCAAAAAGCCTGGCTGCGCGGCGTTTCACTGCCGGATGTCGCTGAGACGCTCACCGTCACCAACCGCGAGCTCGTGTTCAAGACCCAGGACGAATACCGCGAGGTTGCCGGCACCCGTTACCGGGATCTCCCCAACAGCTTCATCCTCGAACCCTTCGGACGGAACACGGCTCCCGCGATTGCTGCAGCTGCGCTGCACGTGGCTGCCGGTTATGGCGATGATGCGATCCTGCTGGTGCTGGCTGCGGATCACCTGATCTCCGACCAGACCGCATTTGCACAGGCCGTCGCGGAGGCTAAGCAGCTCGCCGCGCAGCGCAAGCTGGTCACTTTCGGCATCCGGCCGGAATCGCCCGAAACCGGCTACGGCTATATCGAGGCGGACGGCAACACGGTCTTGCGGTTTGTCGAAAAGCCCGGTATCGAAACGGCTCGCCAGTATCTTGCATCGGGCAATTTCCTGTGGAACTCGGGCATGTTCTGTTTCTCGGCGGGAACCATGCTGGCCGAAATGCAGCTGCACTGCCCGGAAATACTGGACGAGACCCGTGCCTGTCTGGGACAGTCCCGCCGGGCTGAAGGAAAAAGCTACACCCAAATCGAGCTCGACCCGGAATCGTTCGGTCGCGTGCCGGATGATTCCATCGACTATGCCGTGATGGAAAAATCCGGCAATGTCGCTGTGGTGCCCTGCAATATCGGCTGGAGCGATATCGGTTCCTGGAACGCAGTCGGCGAACTGACCCCGCCGGATGCCCGCGGCAACCGGATAGCCGGCGAAGCCATGCTGCATGATGTCAGCAACTGCTATATCCAGAGCAACCAGCGCCTCGTCGGCGCGCTCGGAATCGACGGCCTGGTCGTTATCGATACCCCGGATGCGCTGCTGGTTGCGGACCGCAATCGCGTCCAGGATGTAAAGCTGCTATACGCGCGCCTCAAGGCCGAAGGCCATGAAACGCATAAACTGCACACCACCGTGCACCGCCCCTGGGGAACCTACACGGTGCTGGAGGAAGGCCCGCGCTTCAAGATCAAGCGCATCGTGGTGAAGCCCGGTGGCCGGCTGAGCCTGCAGATGCACCACCATCGCAGCGAGCACTGGGTCGTGGTCAGCGGCATGGCCAGGGTCGTCAACGGCGAGCAGGAAATGTTCATCAACACCGACGAATCCACCTATATCCCGGCAGGCCACAAACACCGCCTGGAGAATCCCGGCGTGGTCGATCTGGTCATGATCGAAGTGCAAAGCGGCGAATACCTGGGCGAAGACGACATCGTCCGATTCGATGACATATACGGCCGCTGACTTTGCCGTTCGGCCTGAATTGCATCCGGGATATCGGCCCGGGATGCTAACCCGTCCGGGCTATCCCGCCGGCAATCAGTTGTACAACGACGGATATTTTTCGCGCAAATGCTCCAGTTTGGGCAGATCGTTGAATACGATATAGGGCTGGAACGGGTGCAGCGCCAGATAATTCTGGTGATGCGCTTCGGCGGGATAAAACTGCTTCAGCGGCACGACCTGCGTGACGATGGGATCTGAAAACGTGTGCGCCGCGGTGAGCTGCCGGATATAGTCTTGCGCGGCATTGCGCTGCTCGTCGCTGGTATAGAAAACCGCTGAACGGTACTGGCTGCCGGTATCCGGTCCCTGGCGATTCAGCTGGGTCGGATCGTGCGCAACGTTGAAAAACACCTTCAGCAGTTGCTGGTAGGTAACCTGCGCCGGATTGAAATGAACGCGCACCGATTCGGCATGGCCGGTATTTCCCTGGCTCACCATCTCGTAATGCGCCGTTTCCGCGGCGCCGCCCGAATAGCCGGACACCACGTCGGTCACGCCCTTGACGTGCTTGAACACCGCATCCACTCCCCAGAAACAGCCTCCGGCGAATACCGCGGTTTCCCCGACCGGTGCGGCGGACGCATTTGACAGCGAGACCGAACCGAGCGCGATGCACAAACCGGCGCTGATAAAATTACGGCGAATAACTTTGATGTTTAGCATGATGACACTCCTCCAGAATCAGCCAAAAGTAAACGCAAACGCGTGGACACCGGGATCAAGAAACTCGATGCGCAAGGTATGGACCCCGATCTTGCCGCGTTGCCGCACCAGCTGGTACAGACGCTGCTCGCGTACCACGCCGTTGCCACGGGCATCGGTATCGGTCCCATGATTCGCACCGGGAACCGCCCCGTCCAGCGTTATCCTGAATGGTACCGGCTTGCCGCCCGGCGATCCCAGCACCAGATGCAGGTCGCGGCCGCGGAAGCGGTAACTGATCGATCCGCCTGAACGCTGCAACGCGCTGGATTCACCGCCAACCCGCCATTCCCCGGACAGTGCCCAATGGTCCGTTGCAAGCTTGTGCGGTGCGGTGTAATTTGCCGCCCTGTCCCTGCTGACCGGCTCGGGCGAGGACAGGTTCTGCTGGCGCGCATAGCCCAGGTAGGTTTCCGGCGAACGCGCACCGGCAGAAGCCGCCTCCGTCGCGCCCGACCCCGCAACCTGCACCAGGCCGCCAGCCAGCGCAATTTTGCCCTGATGCGCCTCCTCGAGCAGGGAACGTATCATCCGTTCGGTTTCGTCATACGCGCCTTCCCCGAAATGCTGTTCGCGGATCCGCCCCTGCGCATCGATCAGATAATGGGCGGGCCAGTACTGGTTATTGTATGCATTCCAGATCGCATACCGGTTATCCATCACGACCGGATAGCTGATGCCCAGATCGCTGATCGCCTGCCCGACATTGCGCGGGTCCTTCTCGAAAGCGAACTCCGGCGTATGCACGCCGATGATGACCAGCCCCTGGTCGCGATATTTCCGGTCCCAGGCTTTCAGATAGGGCAGGGTGCGCAGGCAATTGATGCAGGAATAGGTCCAGAAATCCACCAGCACCACTTTGCCGCGCAGCGACTTGCTGGCAAGCGGCGGCGAGTTGAACCACTCTGTCCCACCATCAAGGGCTGGCATCAGCGGCAGGCTGGCTTCAGCCGGCATCCCGGATTGCCGGACAGCGGCCGGCCTGGCCAGCTGCGCGATCAGTTTCTGCTCGGTCCCTGCGGTGTTCAAAAAGTTGAATTGCGACAGAAAGCGCGTATCCCAGCCCAGCGCGATCGCGACCACCCCGACCAGCACCGCGGC
>JBAUQH010000080.1:0-9931 GCA_049580605.1 Gallionella sp.
ATGTAACAGAGAGCAAAAATGCGGAAAGGGAAGTAGCGAAACTTACAAACTGGCAGCAGGCACTCTTGGATAGTACCGACTACAGCATCATATCGACTGATGCTGACGGTCTCATTGTCAGCATTAATGCCGCGGCACAACGCATGCTCGGATACCTTCCCGTGGAAGTGGTTGGAAAGCATACGCCTGGAATATTTCACGATCCGGGTGAAATAGCACAGCGCGCATTCGCGCTAACCGACGAACTGGGCAGAACTGTGTCCGCCGGTTTTGAGGTTTTTACAGCGAAATCAAAACTCGGCTTTGCGGATGAAAGCGAGTGGACTTACATTCGAAAGGATGGCTCCCGATTTCCCGTGCGCCTTTCAGTGACTGCGCTATATGATCGTGACGATGAAATCACCGGCTTCATGGGAATTGCCGCTGACTTGTCAGAGGGCAAGCAGGCACAGACCAGCCTTCGCGACAGCAATGCTCGTTACCGGACGCTTTTCGAAAGTGCCGGCGACAGCATCTTCCTGATGGAGGGGGATAGATTTGTTGACTGCAATCCTGCAACACTCAGGATGTTTTCCTGCACGCGCGAGCAAATAATTGGCCAGCCTCCCTATCAGTTCTCGCCGGAATTCCAGCCGGATGGCAAATCGTCTAAAGAAAAGGCCATGGAAAAGATCAATGCGGCCTTTAACGGGAATGCGGTAACTTTCGAATGGTTGCACTGCCGCTATGATGGCACGCCCTTCGATGCCGAAGTATCCCTGAATGTGGTGGAACTTGGAGGAAAACCCCATCTGCTGGCAACGGTACGGGACACGACCGATCGCAAGGCAGCTGAACAGCAGATCCTGCAGCTTGCATTCTATGACTCGCTCACGAACCTTCCCAATCGCCAGCTTCTGGTAGACCGTCTTCATCAAGCATTGGCATCCAGTACACGAACCGGTCGCAGCGGGGCTTTATTGTTCATCGACCTCGACAACTTCAAGGATTTGAACGATACCCTTGGCCATGCAATGGGCGATTTCTTGCTTAAACAGGTTTCCGAACGACTAAAGGATAGTGTGCGTGAAGGCGACACGGTGGCTCGCCTTGGAGGGGACGAATTTGTCGTGATGCTTGAGGACTTGGGTGAAGACTCGATAATGGCTGCGGAACAGACCGAAGCTGTGGGGGAGAAAGTACTTGCTGCACTGAGTCGCCTTTACCAGCTGGATATTCATACGTTTCGCAGTTCGGGGAGCATCGGCGCTACCGTATTCGGACCCCATTCGGAAAAGGCAGAGGAACTCCTTAAACAGGCCGATATTGCCATGTACCAGGCCAAGAAGGGCGGACGCAATATTCTCCGTTTCTTCGACCACACAATGCAGGAGGTAATAAATGCGCGCGCATCTCTGGAAGCGGAATTGCACAAGGCTCTGGATAACCGGCAATTCCAGCTGCATTACCAGATTCAAATTGACAGTGGAGGCCATCCGCTTGGGGCTGAAGCGCTGATTCGCTGGAAACATCCGGAACAGGGTATGGTTTCTCCTGCACAATTTATACCGCTCGCAGAGGAAACGGGCCTGATCTTGCCGATTGGTCAGTGGGTTCTTGACGCAGTCTGCGCTCAACTGAGAGCTTGGCAAGAAAAGATGTCCATGCTGGAGATGACCATTGCGGTAAACGTAAGCGCAAAGCAGTTTCGGCAGTCTGATTTCATTTCCCAGGTGGAAGGCGCAGTGCAACATCACGGAATCATTCCCAGACTTCTCAAGCTGGAGCTTACCGAAAGCGCATTGCTGGAAGATGTGGATGCGACTATTTCGACCATGACGGCCCTAAAGGAAATCGGTGTTAAGTTATCCTTGGATGACTTCGGCACCGGGTATTCTTCCTTGCAGTACCTTAAGAAATTACCGCTTGATCAAATCAAGATCGATCAGTCATTTGTGCGTGACATTACGACCAACCCGAACGATGCTGCCATCGTCCAAACGATCATTTCGATGACAGAGGCGATGAGTCTGGATGTGATCGCCGAAGGAGTCGAGACACCGGAACAGCGAGAGGTCCTGGGTTTGCGCGGGTGCCGTTCCTTCCAGGGATATCTTTTTGGCAGACCATTGCCCATTGAACAGTTCGAGGCGCAACTCTGTCAGCATTGAATATCCAAAGTTTAGAAATCAAAATTGAAGGCGCACTCAGCGAGATTAACGTGAATTGAGTATCGCCGATTCAGCAATATGGTTAGCCATGCCTTACTGCCGCAATGAAGATTAAGTAATCATATTATCCTTTACCTTTTAAAGTGTTGGATGTAGGATGGGCTATACAAATATGATTTGATTTGATGTTTCATCAAGGAGATATCATGGTTATGAACCCGGTCAGCTCTGGCACCAATCAAATGCTTCCGCTGCAGCAAACCAATCAAACTCAGCAGGACAAGCTTGCCCAGCATTACAAACAGGCCCAGCAGGCCCGGCAGTTCCAGCAAGTTCAGCAAGCTCAAAAGGCGCTGGATGCTCAAAAGCAGGAGCAGGCTTTAAAGGCTTTGCAGGCCCAGCAGGGCCAGAACGCCAGCACAGACAAAACCATAGGCGCAAATATCGATATCCATGCTTAAACCTCTGTAAGCGGTATTATTGTCCCTGCAGATTCGAGTGGTTTAATGTTTCGATTTGCGCGGAATTCTCCATCAACTAGTGATTTTCAGCATAGACTGGTTACCGGGCAGCCTGCACGCTCCATTGCAGGAGTATGTGAAAACGATCCCGCAGATCAACAAATCGTGACGTAGCCGCAAACGAGCCGACACAATTAGAATTAAATCGCGGCAAAATCCCCACGCACCAAGAAGCGCCAGTGTATCGCTGAAATGCCTTGCCGGCCTTAGCTTTCGCTGGTTTGTGGCTATGCCGTCAAGATTTCAGTTTGCATGCATGGCGTAGTTGGATAAAATCCTGCCCAGCGTAATAGGCCTGAATTAATTAAGCGCGAGTTCTACTAAATACGGAGTAAATATGAAATCAATTATTGCATGCATGGCCACTGCGGCAGGCCTGATGAGTTCTGGAAGTGTGCTGGCTTATACGATGCCGGAGGAAGTCAAGCAGCTGCCCTGTCTGAGTTGCCATGCCGTTGACCATAAAGTGATAGGCCCGGCATGGCGTGACGTGGGAAAGAAATACAAGGGCGCTAAAACGTTTGAATACAACGGCAAACAGTATCCCGTGTTTGAAGGCTTGGTAAAGAAAGTCTCTTATGGTGGTTCCGGTCACTGGGGTGCATTTCCCATGCCCGCCAATGACCCAACCGGCATCAAGAAGGACAAGATAGAAAAAATGGTCAAGTTCGTACTGAGTCTGGGCTGATTCAGTTCTCTCCTCAAAATAAAAGCCGACACTAGGCCGGCTTTTATTTTGGCAGTGTTGCCTCACTTTGTTGAGATCACGTATTTACCAAAATCTTGCTATGCCATGTCATTCCTCCAGGTCATCAGGGAGTTTCATGCCGTCATGATCGCAGTTTGCTTGCCGGTGGTAGTTGGATAGAATGACATCCTGTGCAGCAACCCTGCAAATTTGCATGTAAACCCTACGAAAATACGGGGAAACGATGAAATCTATTATTGCCAGCCTGGTTGTGGCGTTAGCTTTGATGATTGCTGACAGCGCACTTGCTGATGCCATGCCGTCGGAAGCGAAGCAGCTGTTATGTCTGAATTGCCACGCCATTGACCATAAAGTTATCGGACCGTCATGGCGTGACATCGGCAAGCGGTACAAGAACGCAAAGACTTTTGAATATGATAGCAAGCAGTATTCTCTGCTGGAAGGTTTGGTGATGAAGATCTCGAAGGGTTCCAGGGGGGGAGCCGGTCACTGGGGTGACATGCCCATGCCCGCCGAAGATCCAACCGGCACCAAGCAGAAAAAGATAAGAATAATGATCAAGTATGTGCTGAGTCTAGGAAAGTCTTAATCTGAAATGTAATAGCCTACCCTGTGCAGGCTTTTCTCTTTGACATGCAAGCTGTGCTGCTGGCTGAATCCAGGCGGATTATTCCCTACGCCTGCTCAACCTGAAAATAAAGGGCACCCTTGCGGATGCATTTATTATCTGGCGGAGAGGGGGGGATTCGAACCCCCGTCAGGGTATTACCCTGAACACGCTTTCCAGGCGTGCGACTTAAACCGCTCATCCACCTCTCCGGAAGGGCGCGCAGAATATCCCAGAACGCCGGTTGCCGCAATCAGAAATGGTTCTTCCATTCGCGCATCGCGGTGAAAACGCCCAGTTCACTGGCATCACCCTCGCTGCTGCCGATCAAACCGCGCTGTTGCAGGGAGCGGATGATATCCGGCTCGGCGCAGCGCAGGAAGGGATTGGTGGATTTTTCCAGCGCGATGGTGGTGGGCAGCGTGATCTGGTTTGCAGCGCGCAGTTGCCGGGTGGCGGCGATGCGCTGCTGCACGGCGGGATTGTCCGGATCGCATGCCTGCGCGAAACGCAGATTGGCGGCGGTGTACTCATGTGCGCAATATACGCGGGTCGTGTCGGGGAGCTGGGCAAGACGCTGCAGGGAATGGTGCAGTTGCGCCTTGGTCCCCTCGAAATTCCTGCCGCAGCCTGCGCCGAACAGCACATCGCCGCAGAACGCGATTCCCGGCGCGAGGAACGCGATGTGGTCATCGACATGGCCGGGAATCTCGATGATGTCGAAACGGACGCCCAGCCCTTCCAGTTCGATGCTTTCGCCCTCGCGCAGCGCATTGGTGATGTGCGGATTGTTTGGATGTCGGCGCCCATACACCGGCACGTTGTATACTTCGCGCAAATTTGCGATGCCGCCGATGTGGTCGTTGTGGCGGTGGGTGCACAGGATCGCAGCCAGGCGCAGTTTGTTTGCAGCGAGGAAGCCCAGTACCGGAGCCGCATCGCCGGGGTCGACCACGACAGCGTGCCGGTCGTCGTGTATGGTCCAGATGTAATTGTCCTGGAGTGCTGGGATGGCGGTGATTTTAATTGTGGGGCTGGCGAACATGGAGTAAACGGAAGTTGGGCGATGACGAATTGTAAGTCAACTGCAGGAAGTTTGAGCGAGTGGTTTGCGACACCGCAGGGCGGCTATGTGCTCAAGTACGAACAGGCGTACTTCGACCGCACCGTGAGCGACATCTTCGGCTACAACGCCGTGCAGTTGTGCCTGCCGGAGCATGATTTCCTGCAAGGCAGCCGGATACCGTTGCGATTCAGCGCGGGCAACCAGCGGGGCAATGCGGTGCGCCTGATCAGCACCGAGCTTCCGTTTGACAGCGACTGCATGGATCTGGTGATGTTGCCGCACGTTCTGGAATTTTCAGAGTACCCGCACCAGATACTGCGCGAGGCTGCGCGGGTGCTGAGGCCGGAGGGCAGCCTGATCATCAGCGGCTTCAACCCGCACAGCCTGTGGGGATTGCACCGCGCGCTGGGCCGGCGGCAGGGATATCCCTGGCAAGGCCAGTTCATCGCGCTGAATCGTATCAAGGACTGGCTGGCACTGCTGGATTTCGAGGTGGCAGACAGCCGCTTCGCAGCCTATGCGCCGCCGTTTCAACAGGCAAAATGGCTGGAACGGTTTTCGTTCATGGAAGCGGCGGGCGACCGCTGGTGGGCAGTCAGCGGCGGGGTGTATTTCGTGCGTGCGATCAAGCGCGTGTACGGGATGCGGCTGATCAAGCCGAAATGGAACGAGGGGCTGGTCAGCAAGCTGTTGCCGGCCACGCCCAAGTTGAACAACAAGATTACCCGGCGTAACGGGACGGATCCGCAATGAGCAAAGAACCGAAGGACACAGTTGAAATATTTACCGACGGCGCCTGCAAGGGCAACCCGGGGGTGGGCGGATGGGGCGCGTTGCTGCGCAGCAACGGCAAGGAACGCGAGTTGTTCGGCGGCGAGGCGCACACCACCAACAACCGCATGGAACTGATGGGCGCGATCGCTGCGCTGGAAGCGCTGAAGCGGCATTGTCATGTGCGGTTGCATACCGACTCGAAATATGTTCAGCAGGGCATCAGCGAGTGGATACGCGGCTGGAAGCAGCGCGGCTGGAAGACTTCCGACAAGAAGCCGGTGAAGAACGAGGATCTGTGGCGCAGGCTGGATGCGCTGGCGCTGGATCACACGGTCGAATGGGTCTGGGTCAAGGGACATGCGGGCCACGACGGCAACGAGCGCGCCGACGAATTGGCGAACCGCGGCGTGGAATTGATATCCGGGAAGCTCAACGCGGGAGACGACAATGCATAAGGACACTTCCAGAAATTCTGGTTTTCGGGATGCAGCGCAAGGCACACGGAGCGCAGAATCGGGGACAGCACACGAAGTGCGGCGAGATTCGAGCACCGCGCAACTTAGCGATGCGCCCGAAAAAAGGATTTATGGGGGTGTCCGGAAGATCGTGCTGGACACCGAGACAACCGGTCTGGACCCCAGGCAGGGGCATCGCATCATCGAGCTTGCGGCGATTGAACTGGACGGACGCAAGGTATCGCTGCGCCGCTTCCATCGCTATCTGAATCCGGAGCGCGAGATCGAGGCTGGCGCGGTAGCGGTACACGGCCTGACCTACGAGCGCCTGCAGAACGAACCGAAATTTGCCGACATCGCGGCAAGTTTTCTTGAATTCATCGAGGGTGCCGAGCTGATCATCCACAATGCGCCGTTCGATATCGGTTTTCTGAATCATGAACTGGGCCTAATCGACTTGCCGCCGCTGCAGAACGAAGTGATGGACACGCTCAGGATGGCGCGTGAAATGCACCCGGGCAAGAAGAACAGCCTGGATGCGCTGTGCAGCCGCTACGAAATCGATAATGCGCATCGCAGCCTGCATGGTGCACTGCTTGATACCGAGCTGCTTGCCGAAGTTTTTTTCGCGATGACGCGGGGACAGGAAAGCCTGCTCGGCGACAATGTACAGGCGGCGCGCAAGCCTGAACTGCTGAGCACCGATGCGCCGCGTCCCGAACTGAGGGTGCTGATGCCGAGCGCGGAAGAACTGGCGGAACATCTGCAGCAGCTTGCCGACATCGACGAGGCCAGCAAGGGCGAATGCCTTTGGAAGAAGCTGGAAGAGTCAGCTTGATTGCTTTAGGCACGATATTCCCCAACAACCAATTACCAATATTCCCTGCCCGATCCGGGCATGATCAAAATACATGAAAACTGATGTGGTTATTATCGGGTCGGGTGCGGCCGGCCTGATGTGTGCGATTCAGGCCGGGCAGCGCGGGCGTTCCGTGGTGCTGCTCGACCATGCCAAAAAACTTGCGGAGAAGATACGCATCTCCGGTGGCGGGCGCTGCAACTTCACCAACATCAACACCAGGCCGGAAAGCTTCATTTCCGCCAATCCGGATTTCTGCCGCTCCGCGCTGGCGCGGTATACACCGCAGGATTTCATCGCGCTGCTGCAAAAGCACAATATCGGTTTCCACGAAAAAAAGCTGGGGCAGCTTTTCTGCGACGACGAATCGCAGGCGGTGATTGCAATGTTGCGCGGCGAATGCGAGGCGGCGGGCGTGAAACGCTTCATGAGTTGCGAGGTGAATGAGTTCAATTACGCCCCGGAACCGGAAGACGGCGGGCCCAGGCAGCAAGAACACCGTTTCCATGTCGGCACATCGCGCGGCGATTTCAATGCCGGGTCGCTGGTGATCGCGACCGGCGGCCTGTCCATTCCCAAGATTGGCGCGACCCCGTTCGGTTACCACGTCGCGGAACAATTCGGCATCCCCATCACAAAGCTCAAACCCGGCCTGGTGCCGCTGACTTTTGCGCCGGATGACTGGAAGCCTTATGCCGACCTGACCGGCGTCTCGCTCGATGTCGTAGTCAGTTTCGGCAAGCAATCGTTCCGGGAGAACCTTCTGGTCACGCACCGCGGCCTGAGCGGCCCGGCGATATTGCAGATTTCCTCCTACTGGCAGCACGGCGAACCGCTGCACATCAACTTGCTGCCGGATCTCGATATGCAGGCCTTGCTGACCGAACAGAAGACCAGCAAGAAACGGCTGAGCAACTTTCTGATTCAGTGGTTCCCTAAAAGTTTTTCCGAGGTGTGGTGCGCCGAACTTACCAAGCATCAGCAGATCGACAACAAACCGCTCAACCAGTACAACGACAGGCAGCGCAAGCAGATCGCCGCACTATTGCATGACTGGCCGGTCATCCCGTCCGGCACGGGCGGCTACGGCAAGGCCGAGGTAACCTGCGGCGGAATCGACACGCGCGCATTGTCGTCCAAGACCATGGAGTGCATCGAAGTGCCGGGCCTGTATTTCATCGGCGAGGTGGTCGATGTGACCGGATGGCTGGGCGGCTACAACTTCCAGTGGGCCTGGGCGTCGGGCTACGCGGCGGGGCAGTCGGTCTGATCCGATTGCCGTAGCCGGGCACGCCGAGCTGCAATGTGACAATAGCAATACGTCGGTTTAATGCTATAGTTTTCAAAGATGATCGGTTTTCAAATCGGAGGGACGGGCGATGCGTATCTTGTGGATGGTATTACTGGCGATATTGTTGAGCGGTTGCGGCTACAACACCTTTCAGAGCAACGATGAACAGATCAAGGCGAGCTGGGCGGAAGTACTGAACCAGTACCAGCGCCGCGCCGACCTGATCCCCAATCTTGTCAATACGGTAAAGGGCTATGCCGCCCAGGAAAAGAGCGTGTTGCTGGGCGTCACCGAGGCGCGTGCCAAGGTCGGCAGCATCCAGGCCACGCCCGAACTGGTTAACGATCCCGAGGCATTTGCCAAATTCCAGGCCGCACAGGGGGAACTGACCTCTGCTTTGAGCCGGCTGCTGGTCGTGACGGAGAATTACCCGCAATTGAAATCCGACCAGAATTTTCGCGATCTCCAGGCGCAGCTTGAAGGTACCGAGAACCGCATCACCGTCGCGCGCAACCGCTACATCCAGGCGGTTCAGGCCTACAACGTCGCGATACGCACTTTCCCGAGCAACCTGACCGCGATGCTGTTCGGATACAAGGTGAAGCCGTCGTTCACGGTCGAAAACGAGAAGGAGATCTCGCGTCCGCCGGCCGTGGATTTCTCCGCGCCCAAGGTTCCGGTATCGGTGGATTGACATGAAGCGGTTGCCGGCGCGAGTTGTTCTGCTTGCGCTGTTGCTTTCCGGGACGGCGCAGGCCGAGGTCGCCCAGGATATAGCGAAGGTGCCGCCGCTTACGCAGCGCGTCACCGACCTGACCGCCACGCTGGATGCGCAACAGGTCCAGGCTCTGGAATCCCGCCTTGCCGCATTCGAAACAAAGAAGGGCGCGCAGCTTGCCGTGCTGATCGTGCCGACCACAAAACCCGAAACCATCGAGCAATACGGCATTCGCGTTGTCGACAAATGGAAGCTGGGGCGCAAGGGCGTCGATGACGGCGCGCTGCTGCTGATTGCCAAGGAAGACCACAAGCTGCGCATCGAGGTGGGTTACGGTCTGGAAGGCGCGCTGCCAGACGCGACTGCAAACCGCATCATCGACGAAATCATCGTGCCGCGTTTCAGGAGCGGCGATTTTTATGCGGGCATCCAGTCGGGCCTGGAGGCGATGATGCAGATCGTCAACGGCGAACCCATGCCGCCCCCGCCGGCACGGCGTTCCGCCGCGAACGGCAAGAACAATACCGAGACGGTGATGTTCATGGCTTTCGTTGCGGTGGTAGCGGTGGGCGGCTTGTTGCGCGCGCTGCTGGGACGTTTCCCCGCGGCCCTGCTAGTGGGTGGGGGGCTGGGATTGCTGGCCTGGCTGACCGTTGCGCCGCTGATCATCGCGGTGCTGGCCGGCGTGGTGGCGTTCATATTCGTGCTGCTGGGCGGCGGCGGGCGCGGTTTTGGCGGCTATGGTGGGTTTGGCGGCGTTGGGGGAGGCGGCGGCTTCAGC
>JBAUQH010000081.1:0-5182 GCA_049580605.1 Gallionella sp.
GTTGAGATGTCTGCTTTGATTATTTTTGCGGACATACCGAGTAGCGCCAGTTACTTCCGTCGAGTGACCGAAGCCAACTTGTTATCATTAGTCTGATAGCGCAGCGTTTTTACCAGCAACGCGAATGCAGGCGGTGACTGTCGGCTTGGGTAATAGAAATGAAAGCCCGGAAAGGTGGGGCGCCAAACGTCGAGCACTCTAAAGATCGAAGTGCAAGGTTCCCGATATCCCGAGGCCCTAGAGAAGAGAACCGGCCTCTGATTGCAGATGAAAAGAACAATTACGACACCTAATGAACAAAGGAGGAAATTATGCAAAAAGTAAAATTGAACAATGGTGTCGAAATGCCAGTATTGGGGTTTGGCGTCCTTCTAACAACCAATCCGGTTGAATGTAGACGCACCGTTCTAGATGCGCTAGAAACAGGCTACCGCCACATCGACACTGCAGCCTCATACCAGAATGAAACTCAGGTAGGCAATGCATTGCGAACGAGCGGCGTAGGTCGGGACGAAATATTCGTTACTACCAAATTGTGGCTTCAGGATTCAAACTATGAAGGTGCAAAAGCGCAGTTCGAACGATCCCTGAATCGCCTGCAATTAGATTACCTCGATCTGTATCTTATCCATCAGCCCTATGGAGATGTCCATGGCGCCTGGCGCGCCATGGAAGAATTGCAAGCAGCCGGCAAGGTGCGCGCGATAGGAGTGAGCAATTTTCAGCCGGATCGTCTGGCAGATTTGATGGCATTCAATCGCGTCAAGCCAGCAGTCAATCAGGTTGAAGTAAATCCCTTTAACCAGCAATTACATGCCGTGCCCTGGATGAAAGCCAAAGGCATCCAACCGGAGGGTTGGGCCCCCTTTGCTCAACGCCGCAATAACTTGTTTGCCAATCCGGTACTCACCGAAATCGGTAAACAATACGGTAAGTCCATGGGGCAGGTGGTGTTGCGCTGGGTGGTTCAACGTGGCGTTGTAGCTCTTGCAAAATCAGAACGTAAAGAACGGATGAAGGAAAACATCAATGTCCTGGATTTTGAGTTGTCTGACTCCGACATGAACAGAATCACGGCAATGGATACGGCGACCAGTGCGTTCTTCTCGCATCACGATCCGGCGATGGTCGAATGGCTGACCTCACGCAAATTGAATGTGTAGGACATGAGAAGTTGAGCACTTGACGTCGGCTTTTCCGTTTAGAGCAGACACTTCAGGTGCAGGCTGATCAGGTCTGCTATGGCCGAAAATCGGACGTATTGATGTCCAGGGCTAATGTCCGCTAGTGGCACACAGCCCGACTTCATGTGGTCAATGTGCCTTCCATAAAGCAGCCAATCGCGAACGACTGCTATTGGTTGCATTCTGCCCTTTTGTATTCCCGAATGCTGGGTCAGCTTCTGGCTCAACTTCGGTCTCTCGGATTTCATTCTGCCATCAGCCAAAGCGCGACCCTTAAGCGACAGGCTGCCATGTAATTACGCTAAAGGAAACCGGTCAAACACCAAGTTCGGCAAGCGACACAAAGCGGAACTTCAGTTTCTCCAAAAGCTGTCATTCAACGTTTGAGCTCAGGCCGCGGCCCGAAAGGGCCGTCGGCCTGCAGCGAATTGTTAGGCCGCTTTTACGCACGCACATAGCGCAGGTGTGTGGCATCTGGAGTATTAAGCACCATGTCGATTCGAAACTGCGGCACGGGCTCGTGCAGGTTTTCGAACAGGCGCCTTCCACTGCCAAATAGCACTGGAGCCAAGGCAATTTCTAACTCGTCAATGGCACCCATGCTCAAGTACTGCTGAATCACATCTGCTCCGCCCGAAATACGAATGTCACGATCACCCACAGAATTCTGGGCTTCCTCAAGGGCACTCGCTGGCCCATCGTTGAAGAAATAAAACGTCGTTCCGCCCGGCCGGACCCATGGCTCGCGCTTCTCGTGGGTGAGAACGTACACAGGGGTTTGAAACGGAGCCTCTTCCGGCCAACTTCGCTCGCCTGCATCAAACATTCTTTTTCCCATGATGTTGACACCGGTACGCTCCATGGTGTTACGGAGCATATCGTTGACCGGACCGGTCTCTCCTCCCGGACCGAACTTGAGTTTCTCGCGGAAGTATTGCTGTTT
Source organism: Gallionella sp. (assembly GCA_049580605.1). Lineage (GTDB taxonomy): Bacteria > Pseudomonadota > Gammaproteobacteria > Burkholderiales > Gallionellaceae > Gallionella. The sequence goes on from JBAUQH010000081.1 coordinate 2,128, forward strand.
GAGGATCCAGCTCATCAGCGTACCCCACTTAGCGCCCCAGTTTTTGTATTCAGGTCTATCCCAATTCTCGATGTTCATCCCTTCCGGCGCCATGTAGCCGTCAAGACTAAGTCCGATGTTTACAAATACCTTGCTCATGATTCCTCCCTCACGATTCCGGTGGTCGGCCTAACGTAAAGTTGAGGGGCCAGCGGCTTTAGGCGCGTCAATCTCGAAATCCTTGTAAGTTGCCACTGCTGCTACGACTAATTTACTAATGCGTTTCGACATGCTTGGAAAAATTATTCAAGATAGCTTGCCATCCTTGACGCTGTTGCTCCACAGGATTTTCGGATTCAGCATCGAACGTGACGCGTACCGTGACATCATTTGCGCCAGCAATGAACTCGACTGTACCTGTACGGTCTCCGAACGAATACTCAATTAACTCGTTTGGCACGATCTTGGTGTATGTTCCGGCGAAGTCAAAGCCGAAGCTTCCATCTTTGGCCTCCATGCGCGATGTAAACGCCCCACCCACACGCAAATCGACCGTGGATTTGGTTGTGTGCCAATCATCGGTAGCAGCATTCCACTGCTTGATGTCGTCTGGCGTAGTGTAAGCGCTCCAGACTTTAGCGACGGGAGCTTTGACGAAGGTTTCAACGGTGATTTTCATGGTTTGACTCCATGTGGCTTGCAACTAACAGTTATTAAAATGACAAAAACGTCAGGACATATTTATATTATACTGACACGGGAAATCTCCATTAACTTGTTGATGAAACACAGATTATCCAGTTTTCATGCAATAGACAAGTTCAATCATGCGGACAGAGCTGAGGCTTGAGGGTGAAGTTCCGGTATTGGCACTGATCAGAAGCTCGCTCACAATATTCAACGCGAAAAAGCAGCCGGTTATGCAGGATGCTTATTAGCCGATTTGCAACCTTCATTCTATCGTTCCGCAGATGATTCTATGTCTGTTTTCGATCTCATGGCAGACGGTTACCTGTTATTTTTAATCACAAAATCGGGATGCCTTAAAAATTTGCACATTGGCAGCTGCGCTCCGAAATCCAATCGTAAACCATTCCGTGCCGGGTGGCACCGGCGCTTCGTAAAGGCGTTGCCGGCGTGCTATTGTACGAGGACAAAATAATTCGAACCCCGTACTTGACACCCCATGCTGCACCTCACGATACTCTGCGCATTTGCTTACTGCGCCGGCCTGATCGATGCCGTGGTCGGCGGCGGCGGGCTGATCCAGATTCCGGCGCTGATCAACGAGCTTCCGGGCGCAATGCCGGCGACTATATTCGGCACCAACAAATTCTCCGCGGTGTGGGGCACCTCGGTGGCGGCCCGCAATTTTGCAGGCAAGGTTGCGATCCCGTGGAATCTGGTGCTGCCTGCCGCGACCAGTGCATTCGCGATGTCCTTCCTCGGCGCCGCAACCGTGTCGTTCATCCCGCAAGGCGTGCTGCGTCCGCTGGTGCTGTTCCTGATCGTGGTGATGGCCGTCTACATCTTCAGGAAAAAGGATTTCGGCGCGATACAGCGGCCCATCGAGATCGGCACGCGCGAACGCGTACTGTCGGTACTGATCGGCGGGGGCATCGGTTTCTACGACGGCCTGTTCGGGCCGGGCACCGGCAGCTTCCTGATCTTCCTGTTCATCCGCTACCTTGCGCTCGACTTCCTGCAGGCATCGGCCTCGGCGAAATTCGTGAACCTGGCCACCAACCTGGCCGCGCTGATGTTCTTTATACCGACCGGCAGGGTGATCTATCAAATTGCGATCCCGATGGCGATCTTCAACATGCTGGGCGCCTATACCGGCACCCGGGTCGCGATGAAGCGCGGCACGCCTTTCATCCGCGCGCTGTTCCTGCTGCTGCTGGCGGTGCTGATCTTCAAGCTTGCCTGGGATATCGTGCAGCCGGCCTGAACGGCGCCGCGCGCTGAAATTCCGCGGGCGGATTCCGCATCATCGTTTACACTATAACCCCGTACATTGTCATGGTCGACCGGACACCCGGAATAGGCGTGGAAAATATAGAACTGCAGAACTTGCTGGTAAAAGCAATCAATGAAGCCTCGCCCGAAGGAATACTGGTCGTCGACGACAAAGGGGTCGTCATTCACCATAACCGCCGGTTTCTCGAAGTCTGGCAATTTCCGGACGAATTGCCGAAGCAGGGTTCTGCAATCGGGACCGGGCATGGTTCATTGCTGTCGTCGGTATGCGAACGCCTCGAGGATCCCGATGCTTTCCTTGCCCGGGTGCGGGAGCTCTACGACAACCCGCAACTGGACGATCACTGCGAAATCAAGCTGCGCAACGGCAGTACGCTGGAGCGCGTCTCCACCGTGCTGCGCGGCGGCGATGGCCGGTATCTTGGGCGTGTCTGGTATTTTCTCGACATCACCGCGCGCAAGCAGATCGAGGACCAGCTCCGGATCAACCGGTTCGTCAGCGAACATGCGCCGGAATGCATCATCTGGGCCGATGAACAGGCGCGCATCGTCTACGCCAATGAGGCTGCCTGCCGCGCTTACGGCTACACGAAAAACGAACTGCTCGCGAAAACCGTAATCGACATCGATTGCAATGCCCGCATGGCAGGTTGGCCGGATCACTGGCGGGCGCTGCGGGAGAAGGGGAACGCGAACTTCGAGACCTGGCACCTGCGCAAGGACGGCTCGACTTTCCCGATCGAGTGTATCGTCAATTTCATCAAGTTCGAAGGTCGCGAACTGATCATCGGGTTTTACCGGGACATCAGCGAGCGCAGGCAGGTCGAGGACAAGCTGCTGATCACCCAGTTCGTCAGCGACAACGCACCCGACAGCATCATCTGGATCGACGAGCGGGGGCGCATCGTCTACGTGAATGAAGAGGCCTGCCGCGAGCGCGGCTATACGCGGGAAGAACTGCTTGCGAAGACCATTCCGGATATCAATCCCGAATTGCCCGAAGACGTGTGGTCCGGCCACTGGCAGCGGTCGCGGCAGAAAGGCACCCTCACTTTCGAGTCGCGACACCGGCGCAAGGATGGGTCCACTTTCCCGG
>JBAUQH010000082.1:0-23443 GCA_049580605.1 Gallionella sp.
ACGCTACACCGCCGCGAAAACCATGACATCATGGACCAGCTTTTCGATGAGCTGAACCGTGTTGCTGTCGCATATCCCGCTTTAAATCTGGTATTGCCGATACATCCGAATCCCAATGTGCAGAAGCACCGTAGCAGGATTACCGCACCCAATCTGCGTGTTGTTGCCCCGGTGGGCTACATTGACATGCTTAGAACGATTGCATCCTCGGCATTCATAATTACCGATAGCGGTGGCTTGCAGGAAGAAGCCTCGTGCTTCAACAAGAAGGTGCTTATAGTCAGGGAAACTACAGAGCGGCCGGAAGTCGTCGACGTTGGGCTGGGCCGTCTTGTGGGCAAGGAAATTCTGTCAAATATTGAATGGGCGAAGACATTGCCCGAAACTATTACAGTATCTCCATTTGGAGATGGACATGCTGCCGAAAGGATCGTCAAGATTCTTGTCGGAAAAAAGACACAATATGAATCAATGGAACCCAGGAGAATGCCATGATGAAGCAGTTGTTTCAGGAGGACCTTGAAGAAGTGCTCCGTTTAATTCGCGAGTCAGATTCGCTGGCCTTGGCGCGCTTTGCTGACGGCGAGGCCAGCGTCCTGAAAAATATAACCGTAGGCAACAAGGATGGTTGGCTGTACAAAAAAGACCAGAATCTGGTGTTTCGCAGAGACCTCCGGCATTCGCTTCTCTGTAATGACAAAAATTATCTCTACGGACTTTCCTGTACGTGCTGTGACGAGGTGAATCATAAATTTCTTCTGGACTCAGTTCGCGCGCCACTGGAGAATCTTACCTTCTCGAATATTTGGGTGAATGCCAACTTTCCGCGCTTCAATGAACGATTTTTACCTGCCATAAAAGAGACCAAAAAATCTGTCATCATTTGCTCGGGCAGCAAGGCGCGGGTTACTGAACTCGGACGACATGTCACGATAGCGGATTTCATCCCTATCCCGGGAAACTGTGTGGTCTACTGGGAAAAATACAGGGAACAGATTCGCGGTCTTTTGGACCTGAAGGCGACTCAGCATCGCAACGCTATTTTTCTTATAGCAGCAGGCCCTCTATCCGAGATATTGATTCATGAAATGTGGCAGGCTAATCAGCAAAATATCTATCTCGATATAGGCTCTACACTCGATCCACTTCTCTTTCGCCGAAATTCGCGTTCTTACCACACTGCTGGACATGCATTTTCTCAACGGATATGCAGTTGGTAGCTGATTGCCGCAGATAAAGGATGGGAATTTTTCGGAAATTGCGCAACCAGTTCTGGTCTGGCAGGAAACTCCGGCATCTTCAAAAAGAGTCAGAACATTACCAATCAATTTTTTCTTCCCGCGGACTTTCTATTTCCATAGAAACGGAAATCCGCGCGCGGATTACAAGCCGGTTTCCTGGTAAATCTCCGAAAGCGAAAGGCGACCTGCACATCCTCGCCATCTATCACAGCTACAACTGGGAAGGCCCGTCGCTGGGCCCGTCGCTTGCGAAATTCGGCGAGGTGCGCCATCTTGATTGGCGCGATCCCGTGCTTTCCGGAGGCAAGCAGCCGGACGCTGATGGTTGGAAGGAAGCGATGAACCAAGGGGTGCTGAAAACAGCACATGCCTGGGCTGAACAGCGCCCCTTCGATGTGGTGTTCACCTACCTGTCCGGCGAACAGGTGAATCCGGAAACGTTGCATAGGCTGCGCGGCCTCGGTGCGCCCATGGTCAACCTTGCGCTGAACGACAAGGAAATATTCGTTGGCAAGGTGCGCGATGGACATGCGGCGGGAGCAAGGGATATTTGCCGCTACTTTGATCTTTGCTGGACCAGTACCGTTGATGCGCTGGAAAAATACGTGGTCGAAGGCGCCATACCGTTCTACCTTCCGGAAGGCGCAAACCCGGACATACACCGGCCATACGATGAGGAAAAGATATACGACGTTTCCTTTGTCGGACAATGCTACGGGAATCGGCCCGGGATCATCGCCAGGCTACGCGAAGCGGGAGTGCGTGTGGAAGCGTTCGGCCCCGGTTGGCTGGGCGGTCCGCTGACGATGGAAGAAATGGTGCGCACCTGGTCGCGCAGCAGGATCAATCTCGGATTCGGCGGAGTCCTTGGGCACAAGGAAACATATTGCCTGAAAGGGCGGGATTTCGAAGTGCCGATGAGCGGCGGGTTATACTTGACCGAACATCATGAAGAGCTGATTCCCTTCTATCAGATCGGCCGCGAGATCGTCACCTATGCTGGCTTCGATGACCTGCTAAAAAAAATACACTGGCTGCTGGCGGAACCCGATCAAGCCGAAATGATCCGCAAGGCGGGCCGGGCGCGTGCCCTGCGGGAACATACCTGGGAGATGCGCTTTGATCGGGTGTTCCGGATGCTCGGCGCGCTTGCCTGAAAATCAATCCCGAATATTGGAGAAACGATATGTCGCAAAAAAACGGATTCTTTCGATCGCTGAAGCGCTTGAATGATCGCCGTCGCCGGGAGCGGCGTTACTGTGAAGCAATTCTGCGCGGGGCTTATCCGCTGCCTCCCCAGTCGGTAAAGCTGGCGGTGATCCGCAATAACATCCCGGCTCCCCGGCCACGTGTGTTCGTTGCGACGGGCACCTATTACGGCGATACGGTGGCAGCGAACAAGGACATGTACGCAAACGTGATCTCGATCGAGGTTGACGAAACGCTCTACAAAAAAGCCTGTGCACGTTTCGCGAACGACAACAATGTCCGTATCAAGCATGGTGATTGTGCGCGGGAAATGCCAACGATATTGGCAACGCTGCATGAACCGGCGGTATTCTGGCTGGACGGGGATTACAGCGGCGGGGAAACAGGAAAGGGCGAAGTCGAAGACCCGATCCTCATTTCGCTGAACCAGATCGCCGCCCACCCTGTTCGGGATCATGTGATCTAGATTGATGATGCTCGAACTTTTGGCGGACGCCGGGGGCGGCCCGATATTTCGGCTGTATTCAATTGCATCAAGAAGATCGATAGCCGCTATATCATCCGCATGCAGAGCGATATCATCGTTGCTACGGTCATCGCTATACCGATCTGTCAATGAGGCGGGATTCCTAGCAGCTCTTGAGCCGCCCGCAAGACTGGTTCCGCAGCAAGTCCATCAAGACAGCGGCTCTTTCCGCTACCCTCGCACCCCATGTTGTTGCAAGGCACGCAATCCATCATTGAACTGACGACCTTGTGGCGTTCGTTGACGACACGCCATGCTCTCCAGTCCGTTGGCCCGTGTATCGTAACCGTTTTCGTATCCAGAGCGGCGGCAATATGGGGTGCCGCGCTGTCTACTCCCAGATGCAGTGAGCTCAAGGAGATCACTGCCGCAAGCTCGCCCAAAGTGGTCTTCCCCGCCAGATTGATTGCATGGCTTTCACGTCCAGCTACGATGTCCTGACAACCGGACACCTCTTCAGCGGAACCGATCAGCACAGAGGGTATGCGGTAGGCATCCCATATCCGGTCTATCACCTCCCCCCATTTCGCGTTGCTCCATTCCTTGTATTTCCACCTCGAAAACGGATTGATCGTCACCATTCCTGCTTCGGGGGCGATACCGGCCTCAGCAAGAATCGCGCTGGCGCGGAGCCGGACGTCAGGCGCGATAAATAACTTCGGTGTTGTGACCGCCGTATCGATGCCGATCTCACGCACGACGCGCAACGATTGATCCGCGCCGGGATGCACCGGCGGCGGTGCAACCTTGAGTTCACGGATGATTCGCGTAAAAAGGATTCCGTGCCAGAACTGATTTTCGCTGCCTTGCCGACCCACCCGCACCGGGGCCCCGGTAAGGAACGAGAGGATAGCCCCCCTGTCTCCGGTTCGCAGGTCTATCACAAGGTCGTAACGCCTTAGCCGCAGGTGTCGCGTGAAGGCCACAAATTCACGCAGGCGATGTAACAATGAGCCGCGGATTCTTGCGGTTTCTACAACCTCATGAAGATTCGGGTCGGCTGCAAGCAGTGACCCATATGGCTTGAAGACTAGGATGGATACGAGAGCGTCAGGGTAGGTTTCCTTTACGGCGCGGATCGTCGGGGTAGTCAGGACGACATCGCCGATATCCCCCAACTGAATTAAAAGGATATTTCTAAATTTCGGCATGCCTACATTTATTTTGTGAATTGAAAGAGCCCGCATCCATATTTAGCGCCTTTAGCTATATTGGGTTCAACATTTTGCATGAAGCGCCCCTTGTCGTTGACGAATGAAAATTCGACAAGCCTTAGTCCTGCAAAATATTCCAGAATCTGATCTGTAGAGTGAATGCGGTGCGCATTGAAACAGACGCGAGGCTTTCCTATGGGCAAGCCAAAATATAAATTTCCCCCTGGAGCAAGCACCCTTTGAAGTTCCTTGCATGCCTTTACGGTGCCCAAAGGGTCTATCGGGTCTCCATATCGACCCAAGCCGATATGTTCGGCCACATGGAGACAGGAAAGCGAAGAAACTGATCCATCCGGATAGGGCATTTCCAGAATCGAGCCAGCCTTGCTTTCGAAATTTGACAGGTCTGTTATAAGCGGACGTATGTCAATGAAGGTCACCTGAGTGATTGTAGAAAGGAATCCAACATAATCGACTTTGGAACCAACATCGACATGAGATTTGGTGCCACTCTCAAGAATCTTCCGGAAGGCCCATATGTCCTGATAAAAGTAATGTGTGTCAAATGTGGTCGTTGAAGTGCGCTCGTCAAGAATGGGGTACAAATCATTCATCGAAATGTCTTCTGCACCTTCCATGCGTTTGTATTGGCGCAATTCCGAAAAGAAGGAAATGTATTTTGGGATATTTTTAAGTTTAAGCTTGAATTTCATCTCAGATAATCCCAGCAAGTGACAGCGGCTTTATGGCAAACAAAATGGGTTATAGAACCCGGCGGAAATAATCAATCGTCTCTTTAAGACCATCTTCAAGATGAACCTTGGGAGTCCATCCCAAGGCACTTTGGGCCAATGTAATGTCCGGCTGCCGCTGGCGCGGATCGTCCTGGGGTAGCGGCTTGTTGACCAGCTTGCTGCTCGACCTGGAAAGCTTGAGGATGGTTTCCGCCAGTTCCAGCATGGTGTATTCGCCGGGGTTGCCCAGATTGACCGGCCCCGTGAGGTCTTCGCCGGAATTCATCAGGCGGATGAAGCCTTCGATCATGTCGTCTACATAGCAGAAGCTGCGGCTTTGCTGCCCGTCCCCGTAGATCGTGATGTCATCGCCCTTCAGGGCCTGCACGATGAAGTTGCTGACCACCCGGCCGTCGTTGGGATGCATTCTGGGACCGTAGGTGTTGAATATCCGCGCAACCTTGATGTCCAGGTTGTGCTGCCGGTAGTAATCGAAGAACAGGGTTTCGGCACAGCGCTTGCCCTCGTCGTAGCAGGAGCGCGGCCCGATCGGGTTGACATTGCCCCAGTAGCTTTCGGGCTGCGGATGTTCCACCGGATCGCCATACACCTCTGAAGTGGAGGCTTGGAATATCCGTGCCTTGACCCTTTTAGCGAGGCCGAGCATGTTGATCGCACCATGCACACTGGTCTTGGTCGTCTGAACGGGATCGAATTGGTAATGAATGGGGGACGCCGGACAGGCAAGGTTATATATTTGATCGACCTCCACATACAGCGAGAACGTCACATCGTGACGCATCAATTCGAAATATGGGTTGCCAATCAAGTGCGCAATATTGGTTTTGCTGCCAGTAAAGAAGTCGTCGACACACAGGACATCTTGTCCATCCCCGATCAGCCGGTCACAAAGGTGGGAACCCAGGAATCCGGCGCCGCCGGTAATTAATATGCGTTTCATAGCGCTTTCCTTGAATGAAATGATTATTTGCCTGGTGTGCAAGGAGGAGATGGTCAGCGACCGGGCTGCCTCAAATAAGTCCTTATTCTGCGGGCACAGCTTCCGTATTTGAAAATTGAATGCGGTGCAGCTGCGCATACACGCCATCCTTCGCCAGCAATTCATGATGCGTGCCGGTCTCGACGATCTCGCCCTTTTGCAGCACGATGATGCGGTCGGCTTTTTCGATGGTGGACAGGCGGTGCGCGATCACCAGCGAAGTGCGGCCCTGCATCAAAGTTTCCAGCGCGGCCTGAACCTGGCGTTCGGATTCGCTGTCCAGCGCCGAGGTGGCCTCGTCGAGTATCAGGATCGGCGCATTTTTCAGGATGGCGCGCGCAATCGCGATGCGCTGGCGCTGGCCGCCGGAAAGTTTCACGCCGCGCTCGCCGACCAGCGTGTTAAATCCCTCCGGCATATCGCGTATGAATTCCATCGCATGCGCGGCCTGTGCAGCGGCGATGATTTCCGCTTCCGGCACTTCGCGCATCTGGCCGTACGCGATATTGGCGGCGATCGTGTCGTTGAACAGCACCACTTCCTGGCTGACCAGCGCGATGTTGGCGCGCAGGCTGGACAGCGTGAGGTCGGCCAGATCATGGCCGTCCAGCGTGATGCACCCGCTGCTGGGAAGATAAAATCGCGGGACCAGGTTTGCCAGGGTGCTCTTGCCGCTGCCCGAAGCGCCCACCAGCGCGATGGCTTGCCCCGCCGGAATTTCCAGGCAGATGTCGTGAAGTGCCAGCCGGTCGTCCTGGTTGTAGGACAAGCTGACATGCTCGAACGCGATCCGTCCGCTGGCGCGCCCCAGCGAGATCCTGCCGGTGTCGGTTTCACCGGGCGTATCGAGCAGGCCGAATATGCTTTCCGACGCGGCCAGCCCGCTCTGCAGGTATTGGCTGACGCCGGTCAGGCGTTTGATCGGGGCGGTCAGCATCAGCATGGCCGCAATGAACGAAAGGAATCCGCCGACGGTGGTCTCGTCGCTGCGCGACTGCACCGTGGCAAGATAGACGATAACGGCCAGGGCCATCGCGGCGATCATCTGCACCAGCGGCACATTGGCCGCAGCGGCCATCGTCTGCTTCATGATGTAGCGGCGCACCCAGTTGGACTTGTCGTTGAACCGGTCATTTTCGTACTGCTGACCGCCGAACAGCTTGACCACCTTGTGCGCGGCCACGCTTTCCTCGATGACCTGGGTGATATCGCCCATCGCCTGCTGCGAATTGCGGCTGGCATCGCGCAGCCGGGCGTTGATGATTTTCAGGATGAACGAAATGACCGGCAGCATTACCAGACTGAGCAGCGTGAGTTTCCAGTTGAGATAGAACAGCCAGCCGAGCAGCCCGACAATGATGATGGAATCCCGGACCGAAACGGTCACGATGCTGGTCGCCGCCGCGGTGACCTGGGTCACGTCATATATCAGCTTGGAGATCAGGTTGCCGGTCGCGTGATCATCATAAAACCGGGTGGGCAGCGTCAGCAGCTTGTGGAACATCCTGTCGCGCAGGTCCATCACCACCTTGTTGCCGACCCAGCCGATCGCATAGGTGCCGACAAACGACGAGACGCCGCGCACGAAAAAGATCAGCAGGATGATCAGCGGCGCAAACGTGATCACGGTATTGTCCTTGTGGACAAAGGTGCCGTCCAGCATGGGCTTCAGCAAAGCCGGCAGAAGCGGTTCAGTTGCTGCGGTGACGGCCATCGCGATGATGGATAATGCAAAGGTGCGCCAATAGGGTTTGACATAGCCGAGGAGGCGCATATAGAGCTGGGCGCTGGTAAGATTCATGGCGCGCACTTTAGCAGAAAACACCCCATCCGGCTTGCTGCGGCCGGCGACAAGGCGCTGCGGCGAGCAACCGCAACGCGCCAAACACGGTTGACTTAACCGGATGGGCACAAATTTCTGCTAGGCTGCTTTTCAGATCTCAAGGCGGGACGATAGCAATGGCGATTTACGCGGTGGGCGACATTCAGGGCTGCCATGGCGAACTGGTGCAGCTGCTTGACCGGATCCGTTTCGATCAGGCGACAGACCGCCTCTGGCTGGTCGGCGATCTGGTGAACCGCGGTCCGGGCTCGCTGGAAGTGCTGCGGCTGGTCAAGTCGCTCGGCGACAGCGCAATCACCGTGCTGGGCAATCACGACCTGCACCTGCTCGCCGTCGCGGAAGGCGCGGCGGAGCTGCACAGCACCGACACGCTGGACGGGATACTCGACGCGCCGGACCGCGACGAACTGCTGCGCTGGCTGCGCAACCAGCGCCTGCTGCATGCGCAGGACGACTACGTGCTGGTTCATGCCGGACTGTTGCCGCAATGGAGCGTGGCCCAGGCCGCAAGCCTCGCCCGTGAAGCCGAAGCCGCGCTGCGCGGCGATGACTACGCGATATTCATGAAGCGCATGTACGGCAATACGCCGGACCACTGGGATGACAGCCTGACCGGATACAAACGCCTGCGTGTGATCGTCAATGCCTTTACCCGGATTCGCATCTGTACAAAGGCCGGCGGGATGGAATTCAGGTTCAAGGGCGAGCCGGAAAAAATTCCCGCAGGTTATCAGCCGTGGTTCGACATTCCGAAACGTGCCAGCGCCAAATCAACGGTGATCTTCGGCCACTGGTCGGCGTTGGGACTGCTGCTAAGAGAGAACGTCATCGCGCTGGATACCGGCTGCCTGTGGGGCGGCCCGATGACGGCGATACGGCTGGAAGACCGGCAGCTGTTCCAGGTCGGATGCAAAAACCCGGTGGCCAAGCACTGGTGATCAGCGGATTTCAGCGAGCAGCCGTTGCATCATCTGCTCCGCCTGTCGCGCATAACCGCCGCCGAACAGGTTGGCATGGTTGAGAATGTGGTACAGGTTGTACAACTCGCGGCGCGAGGCGTAGCCTGCATCCAGCGGGTAGGCGGCGCGGTAGGCGGCATGGAATTCCGCAGGATAGCCCCCGAACAGTTCCGTCATCGCGAGGTCGCATTCGCGGTCGCCATAGTAGGCTGCGGGATCGAAGATCGTCGGCGTGCCGTCCGCTAAAAAGCCATGATTGCCGCTCCACAGGTCGCCGTGCAATAACGCGGGTTGCGGTGTGTAGTTGGCGAAAAATGCAGGGAGCGACTCCATCAGCCTTGTACCCAGGCGCTGCAATTCCCCGCCGTAACCGTTGTCCGCCGCGAGGCGCAGCTGGAAACCCAGGCGATGCTCGCGCCAGAATACCAACCAATCGTCTGTCCACGAATTCGGTTGCGGGGTGGTGCCGATGAAGTTGTCCGCCGCAAAACCGAAGCGCTTCGCTGCACAGCGATGCAGCGCGGCCAGCTGTTCGCCGAGTCGCTTGGCATCGCCGCGCGAGGACAGTTCGAGGTGTTGCAGCACCAGATAGCTTTGCCCCCCGGCACTGCCGTGAACGACGGGTCGCGGCACAAGCACCGTTTTCGTCGCGGCAATCGCGTCGAGACCTTCCGCTTCTGCAACAAACATGGCCAGATGCCGCGCATCATTCTGCTTCAGGAAATAGCGCGCCCCGTCCGTTCCGTCCAGTTGGTACGCTTCGTTTATGCTGCCGCCGCCGACAGGTGTTGCGGCAAGTATTACAAAGGGGCGATGCGTTGCATCCCGGATAGCTGACGCAACAATGCCCCAGATGGACAGCATTACAGATCAATGGCGCTGCCGAAGTGTTGTTCGTACAGTCCCGCCAGTTCGGCGCGCGTATAGCGGTGGTTCTGCCCGCCGCGATTGGCGATCTTCAGCGAACCCATCAGCGAGGCGAGCCGGCCGGTGGCCGCCCATTCCCAGCCCGCCTGTATGCCGTACAGCAAGCCTGCGCGATAGGCATCGCCGCAGCCGGTCGGGTCGATGATGGCCTGCGGTTTCGGGGTGGGTATCGCGATCTGCTTGCCATCGGCATAGATCAACGAACCGTCCGCGCCCAGCGTGACGATCAAAGCCTTCACGCGATTCGCGATCTGGTCCAGTGTCTTGCCGGTTTTGTCCTGCAACAGCTTGGCTTCGTAATCGTTTACCGTGACATAACTGGCCTGCTCGACGAATTCCAGCAGTTCCGCGCCCGAGAACATCGGCATGCCCTGGCCGGGATCGAACACAAACGGAATGCCCAGGTCGGAAAATTCCAGCGCATGTTGAAGCATGCCCTCGCGTCCGTCCGGTGAAATGATGCCCAGCGCGACGTCTTTCGCCTCGGAAACGCTGTTCAGATGCGATTGATTCATTGCGCCGGGATGGAAAGCGGTGATCTGGTTGTCGTCCAGGTCGGTGGTGATGAAGGCCTGGCCGGTGAAGTGGTCTGTGACGTGGCGGATATGGGTTTGCGCCAGGCCAAGGTTGTCCAGCCGCGACGCGTAGGGCGCGAAATCGTCGCCCACCGTGGCCATGATCAGCGGATTCCCGCCCAGCATTTTCAGGTTATACGCGATGTTGCCCGCGCAGCCGCCGTATTCGCGGCGCATCTCCGGAACCAGAAATGCGACATTCAGGATATGAATCTGTTCGGGCAGGATGTGCTTCTTGAATTGGTCCTTGAACACCATGATGGTGTCATATGCCATGGAGCCGCAAATCAGTGTGTGCATCGCCGAGCCCTAACCAGGTTGAAGGGCAGGAATTGTAACATTTTGCCGGTCCCGGCCAAAAACCGAAACGAAAAATTGCCCGAGCTTGTCGGTTGCTTAGCCGTATGAAATCCCCGATAATTTGCCCGTTTCTGGTGCGGCACGCCAGACAGACCACAGCCAGGCAGATCATAACAGGACCACATCCTTTCCACGGGGCAACCCTTTCAGGGTTTTCCCACCAGACCACAATTAATATCAACGGCGAAACCACCCAGATGAACATCCCAAGATGAATATAAATTTCCAGCGTGCTGTCGACCGGTATGCGGGGGTGCCGATCTGCGCCTTGCTGTCTGGGGTGAACCGTATCGTGTCTAACGAGCCGGACGGCACGCCGCCGAAAAACATCCTGGTCATTCTGCTGTCCGAAATGGGCAGCCTGGTGCTGGCGCACCCGATGTTCATGCGCCTGAAGCAGCAATACCCGGAAGCGCAAATCCACGTGCTGATGTTCGCGAAAAACCGCGAAGTGCTCGATCTGCTCGGCGTGGTTCCCGCTGAAAATGTGCTGACGCTGGATGACCGCTCGCTGAAGGGACTGGCCGGCGACAGCCTCGGGGTGATACGCACGATGCACCGGCTGAAGATCGATGCGGTGATCGACTGCGAGCTGTTTGCGCGCATCAGCAGCATTTTTTCCTACCTGTCCGGAGCGTCCTTGAGAGTCGGCTTCCATCGCCACACCCAGGAAGGCCTGTACCGCGGATCCTTCATCAACCGGCCGGTGCTGTACAACCCTTACCGGCACCTGACCCAGCAATTCCTGACCCTGGCCTCGGCGCTGGAATCGACCACCGACCCGGTTGCCAAGCTGTTGCCTGCGCCCTATACCGGCAACACGCCGGTGCTGGAGTTTCCGCGCGAGGAGCTGGTGGAAACATTCCGTGAATTGCACAACGCCTTTCCGGCGATCAGGGACAAAAAACTGGTGCTGATTTACCCGAGCGGCGGAATCCTGCCGATACGCGCCTGGCCGTTGAAGCATTATTTTCAGCTGAGCAAGACCTTGCTGGACGAGGGCTACGCGGTCGGCGTGATCGGCCTGAAAGGCGACCGGGAAATCGCGCAGGATGTGGTGGACCACTGCAAATCGCCGGTGTGCGTCAATCTGGCCGGCTATACCCGGTCGGTGCGGCACCTGCTGGCGGTGTTCCATCGCGCCGATCTGCTGGTCACCAACGACGGCGGCCCGGGACAATTTGCCGCGCTCACGCCGCAACTTCCCGCGATCATATTTTTCGGTCCGGAAACGCCGGTGCTGTATAAATCGCTGGGCAGCAATGCATGGCACTTCCACCGCCAGCTGCCCTGTTCGCCCTGCCTCACCGCCTACAACCATCGCGCCTCGCCCTGCGACGGCGACAACCAGTGCCTGAAGCAGATCACGGTCGAACAGGTGCTGGCAAAGGCCCGCGAGATGCTTGCCATGGGCAAGGCCAAATCGCCGACGGCAGCGCAGGATGGGCAACCGGCATGAAGCGGATTACGCAGCACCCGCTGACGCTCTGGGTATTCAGGAAACGCTTCATGAAATTCGCGACGGTCGGCGCGTCCGGCGTCGTGGTCAACCTGGTGGTGCTGTATTTGTGCAGGGAATTCCTGTTTGCCGCGATACACTCGACCGTTATCCGGTTGAACGCGTCGCTGGCGGTCGCGATTTTCTTTGCGACCGCGAATAACTTTTACTGGAACCGGTTCTGGACCTGGGGCGACCGCACCCATCATCGCGACAAGCACCTGGTGCTGCATTTCGGCCAATACGCGCTGGCCTGCTGGGTCGGCATGCTGGTTCAGGTGGCCCTGACCAACCTGTTCGTGATCTACATGCACTATCTGATCGCAAATGCGCTGGCCATCGTGATCGCCAGCTTCTTCAATTTCATGGTGAACAATTTCTGGACATTCCGTAGCCACCGGCCTGTCGATGAAATCGCGCTGCCCGTTATTCCGGAACCGGACATGGACCCGGAAACCGGCAGCAAATGAAGCCGACCGAATCCGGCTTGCGCACGGCCTGGTATCTGCTGGCCTGCCTGCTGGCGGTGTTCACCTATTTTTACGGGCTGGACAGCCAGCATATCCCGAAGAACGGCGACGAATACCCGTATGAACACATCACCAGGCTGACCGCCGCCAGCGGCGAGCTGCTGCCGTTACGGTCCCAGCTGGACCGCATGCGCAATACCAAGCCGCCGCTGCTTTTCTGGCAGGGCATCGCATCCACCCATCATGGCAACAGCTGGACGCTGTGGAATCTGCGCTACCCCAGCGTGATCTACACCTTGCTGACCGCGGCGATGCTGTTCCTGCTCGGACGAAAAATCACCGGCAGGCTGGAGACCGGCTTTGTTGCCGCACTGACGTTCCTGGCCTTTTTCACCACCTACCGTTTTGGCCGCCCGTTCCTGACCAACCCGCCCGAGGTGTTCTGGATATTCCTGCCGTTCTTTGTGCTGCTGTACTGGCGGCAGGCATTCGCGTCGCGCTGGCTGGTTCCGCTGTTGCTCGGCATCGCGATCGGCATCGGCTTTTTGTACAAATCCTTCGCGCTGGGTCTGCCGGTCACGCTCGGCCTGTCCGGATGGTATCTGCACCGGCGCGATTATCGCGTGGCGGAATTCCTGCGCAAGGATGGCCTGAAAGTGGTCATCGCTGTGTCGGTCGCGGCCGGCTTGTTCGCGATGTGGTTCGTGCTCGATCCCGATCCGCACGCCGTGTGGAAGGAATTCGTGGTTGGCGAAAATGTCGGCAAGTTCGACCCGCACGGGCCGGGCTATCTTTCGAAACTGCTGTGGGGCGGCTCCAGCATCTGGACCTACGCGCTGGCCTTCCTGACCAATCCCGGGCTGTTGACCTTCCCGGTCTTGGCGTTGTTTGCTGTCGCGTACAAGCGTCGCGGAAGTATGGGCGAGGAGGAGAAATTACTGTGGATCTGGATTGCCGCGTTGTTCATCAGCTTTGC
Source organism: Gallionella sp. (assembly GCA_049580605.1). Lineage (GTDB taxonomy): Bacteria > Pseudomonadota > Gammaproteobacteria > Burkholderiales > Gallionellaceae > Gallionella. Next base: position 13,473 of record JBAUQH010000082.1, read on the forward strand.
GCTGCCCAGCCAGCGATCGGGCAGATATCTGCTGGCGGCGATGCCTGCGGTCGCGCTGTTGTGCGCGTTGAACTGGCAACAGATCGGCCGCAAGGCGTTCATCGCCAGCCTGGTGCTGGCAGCGGCACTGATCGCGGGGATTGCGTATCTGGCGGTGCGGCTGCAAAACGAAATGCACGGAGCCGAACTGTATCCGCCCGCGTTCTGGCTGCTGGTTACGGGCGCGGGACTGCTGGCGCTGCTCGCCATCGTCCGGCCTGCACTGACCCGGCCGCTGGTAAACGTGGTCGCACTGTCGGTGTTGCTGTGCCTTGCCGCATTCCTGCGCCCGTTCGACGGCGCACTGGGCCATTACGGCGAGCAGGCACAACTCGAAGTGCGCGGCAAGGAAGTCGGCGTGCCGTGCAATTTCAGGGCAATGGACGAGGGCTATCGTTTCATGTTGCCCGGTGCAGTGATCAGCGGCTACAGCGAGGATCAGCATCTCACCGCCAGCCAGCTGGCGGCGCGTTATTCGTATTTTGCGCTTCAGCAGCCGCTGGATGACAGCGAACTCGATGGCGGTTGCAGCGCATGCCGGGTGATCGGCCAGCGCCTGGATATCCGCGGCCGCCAGAATTCGGCCGAGTTGAAGGAGATATTGCTGCACGGCAGGGTGTTCGAATACCTGTTCGTCAGGGAAGTGCTGATGGAGTCGCCCGCGGGCAGCAAAGTCCTGCCCGCGCAGACACCCGGCGAGGTTTGCCGATGACAATGTCTTCCGGTGGTCGAAAAAATCCACACCGCCTGCTGCTGGCGCTGGTGGTCGTCGCGTTCGGCGCGGCTTTCTACAAGGTTGAACATCGTCCTGATCCGGCCGTCTTTCAGGTGTCTGCCTTTCATGCACCAGGGGCGGGAGCGCAACAATCCGGCAGTGCCCGGCCGGAATTCCATACGGACTTCGTCTCTACCCAGCAGAATATTTCCACCCATGCGGCATCGCTGGTCGAATTGGCCGACGGGCGCATTCGCGCTTTCTGGTTTGCCGGCAGCCGCGAAGGCGCGCCGGACGTCGTGATACGCAGCGCGGTGTTCGACCCGGCGAAAAATTCCTGGAGTGCAGAACGCAGTATCGTCAATCGTGTTGACACGGAACATGCTTTGCTGCGCTATGTGAAAAAAATCGGCAACCCGGTCGCGCAGCGCGCGCCGGACGGCAAGCTGTGGCTGTACTACGTGACCGTGTCGCTGGGCGGCTGGGCGGGCAGCTCGATCTCCGCGGTTGCCTCGACCGACGACGGGGCGACATGGGGCAGGCCGCGGCGACTGATCACCTCCCCGTTCATCAACATCAGCACGCTGATCAAGGGCACGCCCTTCCTGTATGACGACGGCACGATGGGTCTGCCGGTCTATCACGAGTTCATCGGCAAATTCGGCGAACTGCTGCGCATCGCCGGCAACGGCAACATCATAGACAAGCAACGGCTGAGTGACGGCAAATCGACATTGCAGCCGGTGGTGCTGATAACCAGTCCGGAACATGCACTGGTGCTGATGCGCCGTTCCGGCAACATTCCCAAACGCGTGATCTCGACCATGACGGACGATGCCGGGCAGCACTGGAGCGCACCCAAGCCCACCGCACTGGCCAATCCCGACGCCGCGATCTCGGGCGTGGTATTGCCGGACGGAAAGATGCTGGTGGTGCTGAACAACATCGAGGAGGGCCGCGACGCACTGTCGTTGGTGGTTTCGTCTGACGTTGGGAAGACCTGGAAAACGTTATATCAGCTCGAAGACCAGCGCGACCAGCCGACCGACCCGGACTGCTTCGGACAGATCGCCGCGAAACTGGCCAGGGCCACCGATCCCGGCATTGCCGATGCAAGTGCCTATGCGAAATCCGCGCAGCGCAACAAATGCATCGGGCAACATTGCGACTACGAGTTCTCCTATCCTTACCTGATCCGGACGCACGGTGGCGACTTCGATCTGGTCTACACCTGGAATCGCAGTTTCATCAAGCATGTCCGGTTCAACCGCGCCTGGCTGGATCAGCGCATGGAAAACGATGCCAAATTACACTGACCTGACCGGGTTGGCCGGCGTGGCCGTCGCGACAGCCGCGGCAGTGCGGCTGTGGCCCGGCAGCGCGAAACTTGCCAAATCGCGAATAGCCAGGACGCGACTGGCCTTGCTGCAGGGCGCGGTGTTCGCGCTGATGCTGATCCCGTTCGGTGACTTGCCCTTCGCGGCGTATGTGCGCGGCATGACCGGCGACCTGAGTATCACCACGCTGCTGCTGCTGGGTTGCGCGATGCTGCGACCGTGGATGGGCTGTGCAGCGGACAGGCAGCGGCTGGCGCTGCTGGGCGTGATCGCGCTGACCGCGCTCGCGTTCTATCCGATGGCTTTGGGTGCCGGCGCATACGATCCCTACCGGTTGGGATACGGCAGCGTGCAATTCGTCGCGGTGTTGCTGTTGTTCGCACTGGTCGCGTGGTTGCGTGGACAGGCGCTGATCGTGCTAAGTATCGCGCTCGCCACGCTGGGCTGGGCATCCGGCTGGTATGAATCCGGCAACCTCTGGGATTACCTGATCGATCCGTTCGTTGCCATCTACGCGCTGGCGGCGTTCATGAATTCCTGCACCAGGGCGCTGCTGAAAGCCGGCCGGGGCCGCTAAGGTTGCCCGCAGCATGGCCGGCGGTATATGAATATGTTGGCATAACTGCGGGTGACCGCAACTTGCGTAAAGGCTGAAGCGAACCATGTTTTCCATACCGAAAATCTTCGAAGAGAAACCGGACCATCCCATGTTCGACGTGAAGGAGGCCGGGAAGCTGCTGGCCGAATTGCCGAAGGACAAACCCTTCAAGGCAATCGAGGAAATCACGGCCTGGCTGGATTCGGTCAAGGATACAGCCGGCTTCAGCCCCGGGCTGCGCGCGGAAATCATCATGTTGCTCGACGAAACCGGCCAGCCGCTGTATGCGGGGCTGATGCAGCTCTATCTTGGCGAGCCGCATTTGCAAGATTTCAAGGGCAAGCATCTTTGGCAGGGCCTGCACGGATTCGTGAAGACCCTGTCGGATGCCTATTCCGTGTGCCTTCGGGAATACCGGGAGGCGGAGAAGCTATCCATCGAACACCGGGAACGGATGCCGGTCATCTGCGTGCGGCTGCTGCGCGCCGCCGCGGAGCAAATCAAGCTGCAGTTGATGCACTATGCGGACATCGAACAATCTGCCTGGGCCCGGCTTTGCGATTGCTACAATTTTGCCGAGGCCGCACAGGTTGCCGAAACCATGGTTTTTGCCTACCCGAAGCATGTGATCCACGTCAGCCCGCAACGAGAATTGGCGCGGGCGCTGATGCTATACGAATCGTCGCCCGGCACGCTTGCGCCGGACCAGATCGAGGTCTGTTATCGCATTGCCGGGCGCATGTCCGGCTTTTTCGATTTCACGAGCTCGCCCGATCCGGATTGTGCATATTGCTTCGATCTTGCCGAGCCCGGCGTACCCGGGCGGACGGGCGGAAATCTCCAGACAAGGCCGTCGATGCGCTATTTCGGCGCATACAAGGCGCTGCCAAAAATTGCGGAAATCATCGCACAGCATGAACAGGGGCTGATCCGGCAGGAGCAGCGTTTCGGCAGTGAATTTACACCGTCGGGCAAATTGACGGTGCTGAAGCATTTGCAGTTGTACTGGGGCAGGGACCAGCAGCACCGGCACCAGCAGCGCAGGGGCATCAATTCCGCGATTGATGTGATTCACAGTTTCCGGATGATCAGCAGGCTGGTTACGCGCATGGATATCGACAATGCGCAGAACATATCCGAGAAGGATGCGGCGTCGCTGAAAGAACGTTCGGCAATCAACCTTGCCGCCGATGACGGCGAGGTTGATTGCGCCACGCAAAACTGGAACGTCACGGATGTGAGCGCTGATGGAATTGGCGCGACCATTCCGAATAGCGGCGGCGACTGGGTAAAAATCGGCGACCTGTGCGGTATCAAGCCCGCGAACAGTCCGGTATGGTGGGTCGGCATGATACGCAGGCTGCATAACAATGCCGGGGGCAAGGTGCATGTTGGCATCGAAATGCTCGCGAGGAAGCCGTTGTCAGTCTGGCTGCGCACACTCGGCAAGGGCACCGAAAAAGTGTCCAACTGGGCGACCAGTTCAAGCTCCTTTGCGTACGATTATCTGCCGGCCATCCTGCTGCCGGACGCGAGCAATTCCTACGCGAACGCGACGATGCTGATGGAATCGGGGAGCTATGTGGCGGAAACGCTTTATGAAGTGATGCTCGGCGAAAAAAGCCGCAATATCAAGCTCGTCGATTTACTTGCAGAAGGTGAAGACTACGAGCAGATACGCTTTCAGTGGCTCAATGCCGCACACTGATTACGAGCGATGGATTAGTGTTCCCGCGCCCGGAGCGATAATTCCGGGAACTGGGAAGTAGCAATTTCACTACCGTAACTGACCGCTTTCAACGGAATCGATCCATACCTGAAATTCAATTACTCACTTAAACTTGATCGACTGGTTTATTTTTTGAATGTAATCGGACATGGCGGTTTGATCCAGCTAATCATCATTTCTCTCATGTTTATTTTACTGCTGCTTATTTTTAATATTATGTCGCACACTCACGGTGGCTGAGGCAGTGGATTTATTGCCTGAAGCATCGGTAGCCGAATAGGTCACCGTGTAGATTCGTCCAGGATGTATATCGGTAGATCCTTGTCCCTTTTTATCACTATCCCTGTCCTCTCGTTCGGCACGGAGCTTGAAAGAACGGTCGTCGGTGCCAAGTTGAGCATCCTTAACGTCATCCTTATCCAGTACCTCGTTAGCGGTAATGGATTCAAGTCTGATTTCTGGTTGTGGATCGTAGTCGTCCTGTACTGCAATCGTCGCGGTGATTCGCATCAGTTTGTCGTGGTACGGCTTCAATGTGGCTGGACTTAATGTAACCAAGATGCTGGGTGGGGTAGTGTCGACTGGTACGATAGGGCCGGTATAAGTCCAAAACTCAGGCCCTTCGTCGGTTGCATCACTTTGAGCAAAGCTCACAGTGAAATGTCCAGTCAAATAAGCTGGGTCACTCGTTGTATAAGCGCTCCTTGGAACATCTTGCGTCGGAACAGTCACGCCAAAATTGAAGGTCTGCCCCGGAGGGATACCGGGTTCGTTTTGAACATTTCGGTGCCAGTCAATCGAAAAAGTAGTTGTTTCTCCATATTCCGTTATGCCCGCAGACCATCCCGGTGGACTCGTATAAGTTCCGCCAACGCGTGGTGTTTCACCGCGATTATCTCCAAACGGAATAGGGGGACCCCAATAAGAGCCTAACGGATAAATATTTAGTTCAGGCTGAGCATTACCGGAGTAAACAGGGTCGGGAGGTTGAGCTCCACGGTTACCGATGCTTACTGAAACGATACTCCGTGCTTGGGTATGGTTGCTGACTCCATAACTATATTGAATATTTCCACCGAAATGTACCGCCAAAACCGAAACAATTACTGGGTCTTGGGCGTAAACCAATGGACTAGCAATAATCATAGCAAATACGCTCACCCAACAGATATTGGATTTCAAAATTGTTTTACTCTTTTCCATGGCTATTTCCTTTAGCGTAACTGAAAATGAACATAATCTGGGTGTAGCCAATTTCCACCCCAAAACAAATTACACGCAGTTGGACTTGCTAACCAATCCGCAATTACCGTCCGCTGTATCTGTAGTTTCTGCAACGCCGTCATCGGTGTGTGAGGAAGTGGCGTCAGTTCGCTCAAAAGTCCGTTAATGGTGCTTCTAGAGACATCGAATGAAGTACCTGCGGAATGATTGGTTGAATCTGGCGGTCGATAATCAAGACAGTGACTACCCGGGGTACATTTATCACCACAGGAGTCACTAGAATCACACCCCTTTTCTGCGATAACGTTGTCCCGCAGCAATTTGCAAGCATTAATTTTTGCTGGGTCGCTAAGATTATTAAGTTTTATCATCGTATCCCAGACATCTTGCAAGTGGGCTTGGTATGCGGGATTACGAATAGTTGCAGTTGGTCCTGAATAGGGAATTGTTGGATTAGCTGTTACATTAATCGCTGCTATTTTATTAGCGAAGCACTGCAATTGACCGTCATTCCCAGTCAATCTTTTGTCGAGTGACTGGCATTCGCCTCTCACATCTACACCATGCCCTGCTTCCAAGGATTGTGCGCACGCGTCATCTGATGGCAAATCTTTCAATGGCTTTATCGAGCATTCGGAAACAGGTACACACCTCTGCCCACTAGGGTCAGGCTGGTATTTGTCGTTACAGGTACAGGCAGATGGATTAGTTGTAGGCGTATCGGTGGAATTGGGAGGGCAAACTGACCCCATACCCATCCAGCCCAGCCCGCTCCAGGCAGGAAAGCAGACAGCTCCCGTGCTGTCGCTCGTAAAGCATGCGTCACCGGTAATTTCCGACCCTTTATAGTGAACGATATGCGGACTGTATTTACATTCAGTTTGCATCGATGCCAGCTTTGCACAGGCTTCAAGCTCGGTTGCGTAGATGCAGGTGCTTGTAGCATAAATATTGGAACACCAACCGGAAGTCGGGGTGACCGTGCCCGATGCATGGGCTAGGTTAGTCATTGACATCGAGGCGATCAAGAATGTTAAAAGATACAGGACAATGGACAGTAAAGCAGGCCGAACAAGTCTTGCTTTATCGAACGCTGGAGCATCCATAATCTCCCCCGTAGTATTCAAAATGAGTCACTTCGATAATCTAATCTCAAGACCGGTTTGTTGTTATTCCTTGATTGAATGGGGCATCACGAATTTGCCATACTGCCATGGCACGAAGCTTTATCTATAACTTGGATAATGTAATTGAGAAACTGATAAAAGGTTACAAGTAACAGACAAACGGGAAAATTTTCATTTTCCGCCCTATGATTGCATCGCAGGGCATATTTCAGGAATATCGCGGCTGTACGTCATTAACCAATTTCTCAATTGCGGCATTGTCGTAATGTCTGCCTGTCAATCCAGCGCCTGGTAAATAACCAGCCCCCATACCACCAGCGCATTCACGATGCTCAGGAACACCGCCGCGCTGGCGATGTCCTTGGCCCGCCGGGCGAGCGGGTGCTGTTCCTGTGAAGTGTGATCCACTGCCGATTCAAGCGCGGAATTGAGCAGTTCGACAATCAGTACCAGCAGGATGCTGGCGATCATCATGGCCTTGCCGGTGGGGTCGTCCGGCAGCAGCAGCGCGGTAGGTATCGCGATCGCCGCGACCAGGACTTCCTGGCGAAACGCATCTTCGTGCTGCCACGCCGCGCGCAGTCCCTGCAGTGCAATGCCGGTCGCACGCCAGGCGTGGGTCAGGCCGGGGCGGTGTTTATTGGGGTTTTCCACGCCGGCATGTCCGCTTCATGCATCGCCATACGACTCGATGGGCGGGCAGGAGCAAATCAGGTGCTTGTCGCCGCGCACATTGTCGATACGCCCGACGCTGGGCCAGAATTTGTTGTCCCTAACCCACTGCAACGGGAAGGCCGCCTGCTCGCGGCTATAGCCATGCTTCCAATCGTCGGTGACCACTGCCCTCGCGGTGTGCGGCGCATTCTTCAGCACGTTGTCCTCACGGTCCGCCTTGCCGGCAACGATGGCGTCTATTTCCTTGCGTATCGAAATCATCGCCGCGCAAAACCGGTCCAGTTCTTCCTTCGATTCGCTTTCGGTCGGTTCCACCATCAGCGTATCGGCAACCGGGAATGAAACCGTGGGCGCGTGATAGCCGTAATCCATCAGGCGCTTGGCGATGTCGCCGACTTCCACGCCTGCGTCGCGCTTGAATTCGGCGCAGGCCAGGATCATTTCGTGCGCGCAGCGGCCGTTCTTGCCGCTATACAGGGTAGGGTAATAGTCCTTCAATGATTCCTTGATGTAATTCGCATTCAGGATCGCGATGCGCGTGGCTTCGGTCATGCCATCGCCGCCCAGCATCTTGATGTAGCCGTACGAGATCAGCAGGATCAACGCGCTGCCGAACGGGGCTGCGGATACCGCATGCACGCCCTGCGCGCCGCCGGTTTCGACCACGGCGTGGCCGGGCAGGAACGGTGCCAGATGTTTCGCGACGCCGATCGGACCCATGCCGGGTCCGCCGCCGCCATGCGGAATTGCAAAGGTCTTGTGCAGGTTCAAATGGCAGACATCCGCCCCGATATTGCCCGGGCTGGTCAGGCCAACCTGCGCATTCATGTTTGCGCCGTCCATGTAGACCTGGCCGCCGTTGGCGTGGACGATGCCGGTGATTTCGATGATGCTTTCCTCGTAGACGCCGTGGGTGCTCGGGTAGGTGACCATCAGACAGGAAAGGTCGTTCTTGTGCTGTTCGGCCTTCTCGCGCAGATCGGCCACGTCGATATTGCCGTTCTTGTCGCATTTCACCAGCACGATCTTCAAGCCGCACATCGCGGCGCTGGCCGGATTGGTGCCATGCGCCGAGGTGGGGATCAGCGCGATGTTGCGATGCGCATCGCCGCGCGACTGATGGTAGGCCTGTATCACCAGCAGCCCGGCGTACTCGCCCTGAGCACCGCTGTTCGGCTGGAAACTCATCTTTGCAAAGCCGGTGATTTCGCTGAGTGCCTGGTCCAGACTGGCGATGACTTCCTGGTAACCGGCCGCCTGTTCAAGCGGAACAAAGGGGTGGAGGTTGGCGAATTCCGGCCAGGTGATCGGGATCAGTTCCGCGGCGGCATTCAGTTTCATCGTGCAGGATCCCAGCGAGATCATCGAATGGGTCAGCGACAGGTCCTTGTTTTCCAGTCGCTTGATGTAGCGCATCATCTCCGATTCGGAATGATGGCGGTTGAACACCGGGTGCTGCAGGATCGGGGAGCTGCGCAATTTGACCAGCGGTTTTTGCGCAAAAATCTGCGCCTCGGTAACCTGCGCGGCTGACTTGCCGTCGGCATGCGCGAACACCGCAATGATCGCGTTGATGTCCTCGGCATCGGTGGTCTGGTCGACGGAGATCGTGACCGCATCCGCCGTGTAGCGGAAATTGATCCCGGCCGCTTCGGCCAGTTTCCTGATCTTTGCGTTGTCGGTGCCGCTGACCTTGAGCGTGTCGAAGAATACACTTTCCGCAATGCGATATCCGAGCTTCTTCAGTTCCGCGGCCAGCGCAACTGCAGACAGGTGCACCTGCAGCGCGATGCCCTTCAAACCTTCCGGCCCGTGGTAAACCGCGTACATGCTCGCCATGATCGCCAGCAGCGCCTGCGCGGTGCAAATGTTCGAGGTCGCCTTGTCGCGGCGGATATGCTGCTCGCGGGTTTGCAATGCCATGCGCAGCGCCGGATTGCCGGCTGAGTCGGCGGAAACGCCGATGATGCGGCCGGGCATGGCGCGCTTGTAGTTTTCGCGGCACGCAAAATAGGCCGCGTGCGGGCCGCCGTAACCCATCGGCACACCGAAGCGCTGGGTGCTGCCGACCACCACATCGGCACCCCACTCGCCCGGCGGCGTCAGCAGCACCAGGCTCAATACGTCTGCGGCGACCGCAACGGCAATGCCGTGTGACTTGGCCTTGCTCGCAAAATCGGCATAATCGCGCACCTCGCCGTTTGCGCCCGGATACTGCAGCAATACCCCGAATATTCCACTTTCCAGCTTTGCTGTGCCGACATCGCCGATCACCAGCTCGATTCCCATCGGCGCCGAACGCGTCTTCAGCAGGTCGATGGTTTGCGGAAAGCATGCGTCGGAAACGAAGAATTTGTTCGAGCCGCTGTCGACCGCCTCGCGCGTGCGATGGTGAAACAGCATCGCCATCGCTTCCGCTGCTGCGGTGGCCTCGTCGAGCAGCGAGGCATTCGCGATCTCCATGCCGGTCAGGTCCATGATCATGGTCTGGAAATTCAGCAGGGCTTCCAGGCGCCCTTGCGCGATC
>JBAUQH010000083.1:0-5928 GCA_049580605.1 Gallionella sp.
GCAATCACAGCGTGTTGGTGGTTGGGGATATTGACCCCTGCAATACGTGCCATGCAGCTACCCTATCTTTTTTGAAAGTCGAAAATTATAACACCCTGGGCCGCCAAGCTCAAATAAGCCTGACTCAATCAGCCCTGGCGTTGCTTATGGCGCGGTTCGGTGCAAATCACACGCACCACGCGCTTACGAATCACGATCTTGCAGTGACGGCATATCTTCTTCACAGATGCTTGAACTCTCATTATCTTCTCCTTGCCTGCCTTACTATTTTGCGCGGAAAACGATGCGCGCTTTACTCAAATCATATGGTGTCAATTCCACCGTAACCTTGTCGCCAGGCAGAATGCGAATATAGTGCATGCGCATCTTTCCCGAGATATGGCCCAGCACCACATGGCCATTTTCCAGTTTTATCCTGAACGTCGCATTGGGCAGTGATTCTTCAACTTCACCCGCCATTTGAATCACATCTTCTTTGGACATTAGCGTGTCAACCCGCCCTTGAAGTTTGCCTTCTTCAGCAAACCTTCATACTGGTGCGTCATCAGATACGACTGCACCTGTGTCATAAAGTCCATCGTGACAACCACCATGATCAACAGCGATGTGCCGCCAAAATAAAATGGCACATTCCACTTCACGACCAGAAATTCCGGCAACAAGCACACCAGTGAAATATACACCGCTCCAACCATGGTCAGGCGCATCATAATTTTTTCAACATAATTTGCCGTTTGCTCTCCCGGGCGGATGCCTGGCAGGAACGCACCGCTCTTTTTCAGGTTTTCCGCGGTCTCCTTGGGACTGAACACCAGCGCCGTATAGAAAAAACAGAAAAACACAATCGCACCCGCATAGAACAGTACGTATATCGGCTGTCCGGGTGAAAGTTTATCGCTAATATCCTTCAGCCAGCTCATACCCGATCCGCTGCCGAACCATCCCGCGATCGTCGCTGGGAACAGGATGATGCTGGAAGCGAAGATGGGCGGAATCACCCCGGCCATATTCAGCTTCAATGGCAGATGCGAACTTTGCCCGCCGTAAACCTTGTTGCCGACTTGGCGCTTGGCATAGTTAACCAGAATCTTGCGTTGCCCTCTTTCAACGAAGACAACCAGTGCCGTAACGGCAATCGCACCAAAAAATAAAGCCAATACCAGCGGAATTGAAAATGCGCCGGTACGCGCCAATTCCAGGGTGCTGCCAATCGCACGCGGCAAGCCGGCCGCAATTCCGGCAAATATGATCAACGAAATTCCGTTGCCCAGTCCACGCTCGGTAATCTGTTCACCCAGCCACATCAGGAACATCGTTCCGGTAACCAGTGTCACCACGGTGGTAAGCTGGAACATCGGCCCCGGATCTAGAACCAGTCCATGTTGGGACTGCAATGCCACCGAAATGCCAAATGCCTGAAACATCGCCAGCCCAAGTGTGCCATAGCGGGTGTATTGAGTGATCTTGCGACGTCCGGCTTCGCCTTCCTTCTTCAATTGTTCAAGGTGCGGAACTGCCATCGTAGCCAGCTGCATGATGATCGATGCAGATATATACGGCATGATCCCCAGCGCAAAAATGGTAAAACGCGACAGCGCGCCCCCCGAAAACATGTTGAACATGCCCAGAATGCCGTTGCTTTGCGACTTGAACAAATCTGCCAGCACGGTCGGGTCTATTCCAGGCACCGGAATGTGTGCGCCGATACGGAATACCACCAGCGCGCCCAGCAAAAACCAGAGACGAGTGCTCAAATCACCGTACTTCCCTTTGCTCAAACCCTTTGTAGCTGTGCTCATTCGCTGCCTTACTCGGCTATGCTGCCGCCAGCGGCTTCAATCGCTGTACGGGCACCTTTGGTAGCCTGCAAACCCTGCAACTTCACTGCACGGGCAATTTCACCGCAAAGTATCACCTTCACGTTCATTGCGTTTGCATGGATGACTCCCGCCTGCTTGAGTGCCAGCATATCGATATCGTCTACCGGCATCTTTTGCAGATCCGACAAGCGTACCTGCGCAGTGTCATTGCGTGTCAGCGAAACAAAGCCTCGCTTAGGCAAACGGCGCTGAAGCGGCATCTGACCGCCCTCGAAACCGACCTTGTGAAATCCGCCAGTACGTGATTTCTGCCCCTTGTGACCGCGACCGGCAGTCTTGCCCAGACCGGATCCAATACCGCGTCCTACGCGGCGTTTGGCATGTTTGGCGCCTTGTGCTGGTTGAATTTTATTGAGTTGCATTTGTTATGCCTCGCACTTAACCATGTAAAACACTTTGTTGATCATGCCGCGCACGCAGGGCGTATCCTCCAGCTGCACGGTATGGTTGATATGCCGCAGACCCAAGCCGCGGATGGTGTCCCGGTGTGACTGCTTGGTGCCGATCAGGCTTTTAACCTGAGTCACTTTTAGTGTCTTGGTGCTTGATTTGGATTTTGTCATGACTTACCCCAGAATCTCTTCTACGCTTTTTCCGCGCTTGGCCGCAATCTCGGAAGGAGAATTCATTGCTGTCAATCCGTTCAAAGTGGCTCGCACCACGTTGTATGGATTGCTCGATCCGATACACTTTGCCAATACGTCACGCACACCCACGGCTTCGAACACGGCGCGCATCGCGCCTCCGGCGATAATCCCGGTACCTTCGGACGCAGGCTGCATCAGCACCTTGGCAGCGCCATGCCTGCCAATTACGGTATGGTGCAGCGTGCCGTTCTTCAGGCTGACCTTGGCCAGATTGCGCCGCGCCTCGTCCATGGCCTTTTGCACAGCAACAGGGACTTCCTTTGATTTTCCCTTGCCCATCGCAACGCGGCCATCGCCATCACCGACTACGGTCAGCGCGGCAAAACCCATGATGCGGCCACCCTTGACCACCTTGGTGACGCGATTCACGGAAATCATTTTTTCGATCAGTCCGTCATCACGCTTTTCCTGTTGCTGCATTTTTCCTTGCGGCTTAGCCATCATTCAACTCCAATTAGAACTGCAGGCCATGTTCGCGCGCGGCTTCAGCCAGCGCCTTTACACGACCATGATATCGATTACCGGAACGATCAAATGCAACCTGGGTAATGCCAGCGCTCTTTGCCTTCTCGGCAATCCGCTTGCCAACCACCGCAGCAGCGGCTTTATTGCCGCCGTTTGCCAGATCTTTGCGAACTTCGGCTTCGGTACTGGATGCGCTTGCCAGCACCTTGCTGCCACATGCCGAAATCACCTGCGCATAGATGTGCAGATTTGTGCGATTTATTGCCAAACGAATCGATTTCTTTTCAGCAATGCGTGCACGGGTTTTGCGTGCCCTGCGCTGACGTGCCTGTTTTTTGATCAACATATCTGCCTCAACTATTTCTTTTTGGTTTCTTTCAGAATCACCACTTCGTCGCTGTAGCGCACACCCTTGCCCTTGTAAGGTTCGGGTTCGCGGAAGGCGCGAATTTCAGCAGCAACCTGTCCAATTTGCTGCCGGCTGACACCCTTCAAAACAACTTCAGTTTGTGTCGGCGTCTCGACCTTCACCCCGGCTGGCATTTTGTACGAAACCGGATGTGAGTATCCCAATGTCAGGTTCAGCGTATCGCCGGCTGCCTGTGCGCGATAACCAACCCCAACCAGAGTCAGCTTGCGCTCGAACCCCTTGCTTACGCCCCGCACCATGTTTGCCAGCAAGGCCCGCAACGTGCCGGACATCGCATTGGCTTGCTTGCTGTCATTGAGCGCCTTGCACTGCAGGCTGTCGCCCTCGCGCACCACGCTCACATCGCTGGATAAAGATTGCTTCAGGGTACCCAGGGTACCTTTTACTGAAATTTCACCTGCCGCCAGCGTTACTTCGACACCGCTGGGAACGATAACAGGATTCTTGGCTACTCTAGACATGCTTACCTCGCTAAGCGACAACGCACAGCACTTCACCGCCAATACCATTGGCACGCGCTTTGCGGTCGGTCATCAAACCTTTTGAAGTTGACACGATGGCAATACCCAGGCCGTTCATCACCGCGGGAATATCATCGGAACCCTTGTACACGCGCAGCCCTGGACGGCTCACGCGCTGAATATTTTCAATCACCGGACGGCCACTGTAGTATTTCAGTGCAATTTCGAGCGTATGCTTTCCGCCCTCTCCAGAAATCACATTGAAGCCATCAACATAGCCCTCACTTTTCAGCACTTCGACAATTGCCACCTTCAGCTTTGACGCGGGCATGGCAACAGTGGTTTTTTCCGCCATCTGCGCATTGCGGATGCGAGTCAACATGTCGGAGATTGGATCACTCATACTCATATAGTTTCTCCTACCAGCTGGCCTTAACGATGCCGGGAATTTCTCCGCGCATCGCGAATTCACGCAATTTGATACGCCCCAAACCAAACTTCCTGAAAGTGCCGCGCGGGCGACCCGTCAATGCACAACGATTACGCAAACGCACCGGACTCGAATCGCGAGGCAGCGCCTGCAGTTTAAGGCGCGCATCCGCGCGTTCTTCTTCGCCGAGATTTACATTCGATATCGTGGCCAGCAGCAACTCACGCTTGGCTGCAAATTTCGCAACCATTTCGCGGCGCTTTTTTTCACGGTTAATAACTGCCATCTTTGCCATTAGTCTTCCCTCATTTCTTTAATGGGAGTTTGAATGCCAACAGGAGAGCCTTGGCTTCCTCATCGGTTTTCGCGGAGGTGGTAATGGTGATATTCATACCACGCAACGCATCAATTTTTTCGTACTCAATTTCCGGAAATATGATTTGCTCCTTGACGCCCATGTTGTAATTGCCGCGCCCGTCGAAGGACTTTCCGGAAATGCCGCGGAAATCGCGAATACGGGGTATTGCGACGGAAATCAGCCTGTCCAGGAATTCATACATGCGGTCTTTGCGCAATGTTACTTTGCAACCGACCGGATAGCCCTCCCGAATCTTGAAGCCGGCAATGGATTTTTTTGACAACGTCACCACCGGTTTCTGACCGGCGATCTTTTGCATATCACCCACCGCAAATTCCATCACTTTCTTGTCAGCGACCGCTTCTCCGACACCCATGTTCAGGGTGATCTTCTCAATACGAGGCACTTCCATGATGGATTTGTAGCCGAACTGCTTCATCAGGTCCTTGGCGACCTTGTCTTTGTAATAACTATACAAACGAGCCATGCTCTTACACCCCTTAAGCGTCTATCACTTCGCCGCTGGAACGGAACACGCGAACCTTGCGCCCGTCCTCCAGCACTTTAATTCCAATTCGATCACCCTTCTTTGCTGACGCGTTGTACATCGCGACATTCGAAACATGAATGGGTAATTCCATTTCCACAATCCCGCCTGTCAGGCCTTTTACCGGGTTGGGCTTCTGGTGCTTCTTGACTTTATTGATTCCGCCAATCAAAAGGTACTCGCCCAGCACGCGCAACACGCTGCCGCGGCTTCCCTTGTCTCTACCAGTGATTACGATTACGTCATCGTTTTTCTTAATCTTGCGCATGATTTTCCTCGACTCGATCCGTTACCGTTTACAGCACTTCAGGTGCCAGCGAAACGATCTTCATGAACTTTTCGGTACGCAATTCGCGTGTGACCGGCCCGAAGATACGTGTGCCGATAGGCTCCAGCTTGGCGTTGAGCAATACCGCGGCATTGCCATCGAATCTGACCAAGGACCCGTCAGAGCGGCGCACGCCCTTGGCAGTCCGAACCACTACGGCATTGTATACTTCGCCCTTCTTTACCCGGCCACGCGGAGCCGCATCCCTGATGCTGACCTTGATGACATCACCAACGGAAGCATAACGGCGCTTGGAACCGCCCAAAACCTTGATGCACATCACCGAACGCGCACCCGTATTGTCAGCCACATCTAGAACAGACTGCATTTGTATCATTATTTAATCTCCAACTTGTTCCGCTCACAGCGGCCAGTTTTGGAA
>JBAUQH010000084.1:0-14415 GCA_049580605.1 Gallionella sp.
GCTTTTTGGTTTGCATTCATGATTGTGATCTCCTAATGAATGTGCAAAACTGCACAAATGAAATAGTAGGCCCCCTTCCTTACGCCAACCTGAATCAAGTACGAATATGCGCATTCTTGTAGTTGAAGATGACCCGTTGCAGGCTGAAGTCTTATTTCATGCGTTTAACAAGCCGGGATATACAGTCATGCACGAGAATGATGGCAAACGAGCCGACCATTTGCTGGCCGTAAATGAATTTGATGCGGTTATTCTGGATATGGGTCTGCCGGGAATGGATGGTGCTGATATTCTCCGCCGTTTGCGCAAACGGAAAAATAATGTGCCTGTGTTGATTCTGACCTCGCTTGATGATGTACAAGATAGGGTGAATGGACTGGATATGGGTGCGGACGATTATCTGACGAAACCATTTGACATACATGAATTGGAAGCGCGTATAAGGTCCCTGATTCGGCGGGGGCATTCGGCCAGCGGCGCACAATTACAGGTCGGTTTGCTTTGCCTGGACACGGTTGGCCATCTTGCTTCCTTGAACGGAATAACTCTGGAATTGTCGGCGCGCGAGTTGAATGTGCTGGAAATATTGGTGCTCAGTGCCGGCCGGGTAGTTAGCAAGGAACGATTGCGTGAGCAGATTTCCGGCCTTGGAGAATTGGTGAGCGATAATGCCATTGAGGTTTACATTCATCGCTTGCGCAATCATCTTAAATCAGGGGGCATTAATATTCGTACCCTGCGCGGCTTGGGCTATATGCTGGAAAAACAGTGACGCTTGTTAGGGGCTGATCTAGATTACAGTTAGCTGGGAACCCGGCCTCCAGGTTGATGGTATGGTCCGGGTGCCGAATAACATGGCTATTAAGCCAAAACCAAACAACCAGCCGAGGCTGGATGTTTGGTTTTGGAATGTGTTGTATTACTCTATTTGTTGGCGAATAACTGCTTCAGCATCCATAAGGAAAACAGAACTGCCGCCACTGCGGTACCTACTGCAAGGATAGTCGAGATCGTAGCCATTTTTTCTCCCAGGTAGCCATATAAAATGTTAAACATGAATCAAACATTTTCATCCTAGCATAATTATGCTTACATGCAAGGACTTTACTATGAAATTCTGCATGCTTTATTTCCAGTTTTCCAGTTGCGAATGAATATCATCAAGACTGAAATGCTGCCAGGGGCAAAATACCGCGGCGTCACAACAATGCATTGACGCGCCATCGCGCGGCGTGGTTCTATGTCCAGAATTTACCGATGCACATAATGGCTTGGGTTATCCGATTTTGAAGCTTGCGACGCTAACCTGATTGGAGCAGGAAAGAATGCATGACTGAATTCAGTATCATTGCAGTGTTTTTTGTTGGCCTGCTCGGGGGGGTGCATTGCCTGGGCATGTGCGGCAGTATTGTTGGAATCCTTACTGCGCAATTACCGAAAGACGGCGCGCGCTGGCCGTTTCACGTAGCTTACAACAGCGGGCGCATCGCCAGCTATCTCTTGGCAGGCATATTGGTCGGTGCTATCGGACAGGCAGGTTTGTTATTGCGCAATGTGGTGCCGATACAGCACTTGCTGTTTGTGCTGTCCAGTTTGATGCTTATCGCGCTTGGCTTGTACCTCGCCGGGATATGGAGCCTGGTGCGGCGCATCGAACAGGCCGGCAGTGTGCTATGGCAGCGCATACAACCGCTGACACGCTTCGTGTTTCCTATTACGTCACCGGTGCGAGCCTTGATTCTCGGCATGTTATGGGGTTGGCTGCCCTGTGGGCTGGTATACAGCGTGCTGGTCACGGCATTGGCCAGCGGTCATCCGCAGAGCGGCGCATTGATCATGCTGGCATTCGGTTTGGGTACATTGCCTAATCTGCTCATGATTGGGCTGTTCTGGGAACGTTGCCGTCACTGGGTACAATCACCCAGAGTTCGGCTATTTGCCGGCCTGATCGTGATAGTGTTTGGCGTATATGGGCTGGTAAAGGTAGGTTATGTATTTATCACATATGGTTGGTCAGGAAGCTGTCATGTTAATGCATGATCGTCGGCAGATGTTGCCGTGTTGCCGTGTCGCTGTTTGCCAAGCTGCGGACATGGCTTATAGCTACATTATCAATGATGGCTAATAGTCTTGTTTTTCAGTTGTGTCATCAAAAACTTTAATTTCTAAGGTTCAAGATGCGTAGTTTCATTTTAGTTCTATTGATCTTGCTGTTTAGCGGATGCGGCAAGCCTGAAATGCCATCGCCCTATCATGCGACAGATGTCTCTTGGCAATATGCGCATGCTGATTTTCAGCTAACCGATTTTAATGGCGACCCGCGTAGCCTGTTAAGTTTCAGGGGAAAGGTGGTGGTGCTTTTCTTTGGTTATACCCACTGCCCGGTTGTATGCCCCACCACGCTGGCCGATTTGGCTCAGGTTATGCGCCTCCTTGGCAAGGACGCGAACCGGGTGCAAGTGCTGTTCGTCACACTTGATCCCGAACGAGACAGTCCCGAAATACTGGCGAAGTTCGTGCCGTCGTTTTATCCTTCCTTTCTTGGTTTGTCCGGCGATGTGCAGGCTACCGCCAACGCTGCCAAGGCATTTGGCGTCAATTATGCGAAACAATATGATCAAAATGGGGCCTATACGTTGGACCACTCCGATGGGATCTATTTGTTTGGCGTAAGAGGTCAACCGATCCTGATTTCCCCTTACGGGCAGCGTGATGATTTGGTGGCGCAGGACATCAGATTGCTGCTGAGCTTAGGCGGGTAACCAAACTTAACATAATGCAGCCCTCCCTTACTCGATAGACGCCGCACTTTCTACTGCTAGATCTTGATTCATCAGGCGAATAATCGCTACCAGACCAAAGTTCTCCAGCATTCAACCGTCCCGTTCAAGTGTACCGCTTGACAACTAATACACCGTTCAATAAGATATATTTATAATATATCAATTAACAGTATGACGCGGAGCTTGTGATTAGGTTTTCACTTTCAGCTTGATACATTTTGATATATCTCAAGTTGGTCGATTTATATTTCTTGCAAATTAATCGCAAGAGTTATTATCGGCATAACGGGTTCATAACGGGTTAAGGTCAAGCGGGGCCGCGAATATAAAAATAAACATAACCTTTTTAAATTTGCGGGTATATACTTTCTTCGCCGAATATCTTGTTACATTTGGACTTTGCCGTTTTCTATTTTGCAACTTTATTGCAGGCGCTTTTGAACTCGTAACTTGAATAATTCAAGTGCGTGGAAAAAATTGTAGCGCATTGATGATCAGACAGTTTGTTTGCCGGTATGCCAGGTTGTGCACTTTGAAGGTCGGAATAAGGGGAGGTCATTTACTAATTGCGGTTGAGAGTAAATGACGAATCGTTAATAACTTTGGCTTTAAGGGGAAATACTGTGGAAGCTACTCAAACGATACCAGTCAAGTACGATATGGACGTGGTCAGGTGGTTTACCATCGCGGCCGTCATATATCTGGTCGTGGGCACTTTGATCGGTGTGTATATCGCATCCGAACTGGCATGGCCGGTCATGAATTTTGATATACCGTATATTACCTTTGGGCGACTGCGCCCGTTGCATACCAACTCGGTGATTTTCGCGTTCGGTGGTTCCACCCTGATGGCGACCGGATATTACATAGTGCAACGCACCGGCGCAACCAAGCTATGGAGCAATGGCGTGGCCTGGTTCACTTTCTGGGGCTGGAACCTGATCATTGTACTGGCCGTGATTACTTTGCCGCTGGGGATGACCCAAGGCAAGGAGTATGCTGAGCTGGAATGGCCGATTGATATCATGATCGCCGTGGTCTGGTTGGCATTTGGCTTGAATTACATCATGACGGTCGCGATACGCAAGAGTTCGCACATTTATGTATCGAACTGGTTCTTCATGAGCATGATCATCATGATCACCTACCTGCATGTGGTGAACAGCCTCGCAATCCCGGTCAGCTTGACCAAATCCTATTCAATCTTTTCGGGCGTGCAAGATGCCATGATTCAATGGTGGTGGGGCCACAATGCGGTAGGCTTCTATCTGACCGCAGGTTTCTTGGGGATCATGTACTACTTCGTGCCCAAGCAAGCCAATCGCCCGGTGTATTCCTACCGTCTTTCCGTGTTGCACTTCTGGACCCTGACTTTCGGTTATGTATGGCTGGGTGCTCACCATCTGCAATACACCGCATTGCCCGACTGGGCCGGTTCTTTGGGCGCCGCGATCTCACTGGCGATGATCATCCCGTCCTGGGGCGGTGCGATGAACGGAATGATGACCTTGTCCGGCGCATGGGATCGTCTGCGCACCGACTACATCCTGCGCTTCTTGGTGGTGTCTCTGGCTTTCTATGCGATGTCCACCTTTGAAGGGCCGGTGATGTCAATTAAGACCGTGAATGCGTTGTCACACTACACTGACTGGACCATCGGCCACGTGCATTCCGGTGCATTGGGCTGGGTAGCGATGGTATCCGTGGGTGCGATCTACCATATGGTCAAGAAGCTTTGGCGTACCGAAATGTATTCCGACCGACTGGTGAATGTGCACTTCTGGATGGCGACAATTGGCGCCGTGGTCTATGTTGTGGCGATGTGGGTGTCCGGCATCATGCAGGGCCTGATGTGGCGCGATTATGATGAGTATGGAGCGTTAACATATACCTTCGTGGAGTCTGTATCCGCCATGCATCCCTACTACGCGATGCGTACAGTCGGTGGCCTCATTTACAATCTGGGCGCGTGGGTCATGTTGTACAACGTGGTGATGACTGTGCGCCAGGCAAGCGGTGCGCGCAGTACCAACGCCATTCCTGCCAAAGCTTAAGGAGTGTGACATGTCTGATCACGGCAAAATATATTCAACAAAATTTCAGGACTCGCTGGAACGCAGCACCCTCAAGATGGCACTAGTGATTGCGCTCGCGGTGGCTGTAGGAGGCATAGTTGAAATCGTGCCGCTATTCTATGTGGATACGACCATGACGCATCTTTCACCCAATGTAAAGGAATCACAGAAGATTGCGGGAGACATGTCCCCCATCGTCTGGAACCGCCAGCCGGGTCAATCGCTGGATGACTGGAAACCGGGAGACGGCGTAAGGCCATACAAGCCCCTCGAACTGGCCGGTAGAGAAGTGTATATCCGCGAAGGCTGCTACCTTTGCCACTCGCAGATGATCCGCCCGTTCCGCGATGAAAAAGATCGTTACGGCCATTACTCGGTGTCCTCCGAATCCATGTATGACCATCCTTTCCAGTGGGGATCCAAGCGTACCGGCCCGGATTTGGCTCGCGTCGGTGGAAAATATTCGGATGAGTGGCATCGACGCCATCTGAGCCATCCCCGCGATGTCGTGCCCGAATCGGTCATGCCCAACTTTTTCTGGCTGGCCAGCATCAAGGTGGATCCAACTGAAGTCGTCAAGACCATGAAGGTGATGCGCGAGATGCCCTTTTATCCTGCTCCCTATACCGATGCCGACATCGCCGGCGCAACAGCGGCCGTGCAAGGCAAGACCGATATGGATGCTGTCATCGCTTACCTGCAGGGTCTGGGCAACCAGATAAAATTCAACGAAGGTGTGGATTACCGTGATTAAGCTGATGGGATATCTGGACATGGACGTGGGATCCATGACGATGAATGACTGGCTCGGCGTATATTTTGCCTTGTTCGTGTTCATCGCCATGGTCTACGTTTATTTCATGGTGCTCCGGCCTGCAAATAAAGAAAAATTCGAGTCACTTCGCAGTATGGCGCTGGATGACGAAGATCATATCCATGTGGGAGAAAAATAATGAGTGAAAAGCACGATGCAAATGATCCAACAACAACCGGGCACGTGTGGGACGACGATCTGGCTGATTTTACCAACCAACCGCCCAGATGGTGGATGCTGGCGCTGACGGCCAGTGCGATTTGGATAGTGGTGTATTGGCTGTATTATCCTTCCGTTCCCATCCCGACTTCCGACACCTTCTTCAAAGGTCTGGGGGGATGGACGGCAATCAAGGAAGAGGAAGCCGACAAGAGCGAAGTGGACACGGTGCGCGGCAAGTATGAAGCCAAGATCAAAAACCTGACGCCTGCAGCAATCCTTGCCGACAATGATCTGAGCGAATATGTGAAACGCTCCGGCAAGGTGCTTTTCGGCGACAACTGCGCGCCATGTCATGGAACCAACGGTGTTGGCACCATTGACAAGGAGGGTCTGTTTGCACCGATCCTGGATGACGATGATTGGCTGTATGGCGGCAAGATCGACGCCATCTACACCACGATTTCCGGCGGGCGGCAAGGCATGATGGTCGCACATAAGGACACTTTGTCAACACAACAAATCGACGACGTGGCGAAGTACGTCAAGGCGATGAGTGACGAGGGCAAGGACAAGGCGGATGCGGATTCTTCGGTTGCCGCCGGGAAGAAGGTGTTTGTGGAAAGTGACTGTACTGGTTGCCATGGCGCCGATGCCAAAGGTATGCAGGTGATGGGTTCGGCCAACTTGACCGACAAGGTCTGGCGCTTTGAGAGATCATTGAAGGGAATTGAACGCACCATTACCTATGGCGTGAATTCCGGCGATCCCAAGACCCGTGTCGCCATCATGCCGAGTTTCACCGCTGCAGGAAAACTGAGCGACGCCGACATCAAGAAGTTGGCCGTTTATGTATACAAATTTGGCGGTGGCCAGCCAGATGCGCCTTCAGTTCCTGCCCCTGCTCCGGCAGCGACGGAAAAGTAATCTTTGCAACATGCACTAGGCTTCAAGCCCCGTGCGGTGATACTGAATCTTACCAGGGGAGAATGCAGATGAATCACGACGCGGTGTTCTGGGGTGTAATTATCGGAGTTGCGAGCAGTGCTTTGGTGGTGGCTTGGTTGCTGTTCATGCTGTATAGAAACGCAACCAAAAACAAAGACGAACAATAATACAGTCGTATTGATGTATGAATGGAGGAGTTTAATATCTCCTCCATTTTTCACTTTTTATATTTGCGAGTTCTGAATAACTTGTACCGGCGTGAGGGCTATCCAATTCATTCAAGAGCCGCCTAGCGAAATTGCGCAGCCAGTATATTAGGAATTAAGGCATGGAAAAAGAGCACGAACAAAAGGAAACTGGAAGCGTCAATGCTCTCTATCAGGAATTCGACACCTGGAGCGTAAATCTGGGTGAAAAGACCATCCATGCCAAGCGTATGCCGGGTTTTTACCGCACGCTGAAATACAAGACCGGTTCGCTCTGGCTGCTCTTTTTTCTTGTCCCCTACGCCCGCTGGAACGGCAAGCAAGCGATACTCTTCGACATCGGGAACCGCCAGTTTCACTTTTTCAATTTGACCGTGCTTCCCCAGGATATTTGGATGCTGTCGCTGCTGTTGCTGCTGATGGCGATGACTTTGTTTGCGGTAACTTCCGTCGCTTCGCGGGTATTCTGCGGCTACTTCTGTTTCCAGACGGTATGGACGGATGTTTTCACCTGGATTGAGGAAAAAGTCGAAGGCAATCCTTCGCAACGGCGCAAACTTGATATTGCCCCGTGGAATTTTAATAAGATTCGTTTGAAATTGATCAAGCACTCATTCTGGCTGATGATTGCGGTATTGACCGGAATCAGTTTTTCGATTTGGTTCGTTGATGCATTCGACTATTGGCACAACTTGCTGACCTTGCGGTTGCCGATAGTGGGTTGGGTAACATTGACCATGTTCATAGCAGGAACTTATATTCTTGCCGGTCTGATGCGCGAACAAGTCTGTTTCTGGCTGTGTCCTTATGCCCGCATCCAGGCGGTAATGACTGATAGCCAGACCATCATGCCAACCTATGATGTCAAGCGCGGCGAGCCGCGCGGCAAATTGCACAGGGGTGCCGAAGCGGGCGCGCATGGAAAGGGCGACTGCATCGACTGTTTTCAGTGCGTGCAGGTCTGTCCCACTGGAGTCGATATCCGCGAAGGCCAGCAGTTGGGATGCATTACCTGCGGGCTGTGTCTGGATGCGTGCGACTCCGTCATGGACAAGATCGGACGCCCGCACGGCTTGATCCGCTACGCATCGCTGGATGAAATCGAAGGAAAGCCTGTCAAGAAGCTATATCAACATCCGCGCACCCTGGTTTACATAGGCATCATATTTTTCGCGTTGAGCGGTATCGCATACGGATTGACACATCTGGGGACGATGACACTCAGGGTGATCCCGGCACGTCAGCCTTTATTCGTCACCATGAGTGATGGCGCGATCCAGAACGAATACGAATTCAAGGTGGTCAACAAGACCAATAAAGATCTGCATGTGAATGTGACGGCAGAGGGGGGGGTGCCCGGGCAGGTCATTATCGGTGCGGAGCAGCCACTGCTGACACATCATGGACGCGGCACTTCGTTTACAATTTTCGTCAAGGCACCAGGTGCAAACATCAAACAGGAAGTAACGCCGATTGAGTTTCGCATACAAAGCACGGAAGATCCATCAATCGATGCGGAATATGACTCGAAATTCAACGGCCCTAAACACTGAACATAATTCAACAAGGAACAAATAAATGTTTTCACAACAAAACAAGGATGCCTGGCGCAACCCCTGGTTCCTCGGCATGGTGTGTATAGTCGCCACTGCTGTATTGGTCAATTCCGTGTTTATCTGGTATGCCCTGCACGGCCGTTCTACCCTGGTGGATTACGAGTACGACACCAAAGACCGCAAGTCCGATACGGAAACGATAGACAATATACAGGCACAACAAGAGCTTGCATGGAAATTCACTATCAAGCTGCCGAAAACAGTCGTGATCGGCACGCCGGCCCCTTTTCAAATTGATGTGGCGGATTCCGGCGGTGTACCGGTAGGCGGCGAAATGGAAGTGGTGGCATACCGTGCGTCGGACGCTAGCAAGGATTTTTCTATCCCCTTCACTCAAGTATCGTCAGGCAAATATCAAGGCTATATCAGCTTCCCGCTCAAGGGCTATTGGGAATTGCACATTCGGGTCACGCGCGGCAAAAATGTGTTCGATACAGAGAGCAACAAGATTATGGTTTCAGAAGCAGGGAGTGCTAACTAGACTTGGTATTGATGAACCAGCAGAGCGTGCACGACACTTGCAACTGCTTTCATTGCGGATTGCCTGTCTTCACCGGGGCAAGCTACCGCACCCAACTCGGTGAAGTTGAACGCAACTTCTGTTGCCTGGGTTGCCAGTCGGTATGCACAGCCATTTTCCAAGCCGGCCTGCAAGGCTATTACCAGCGCACCCCGGAAGGCGTGCTGCTCGCTCCCCCTCCCGAACCGCCCAAAGACATCGATATTTATGACCTTGACGAGGTGCAGCAGGAATTCATCACCCGTTCCGGCGATGTGCGCGATATCCACCTGCTCGTCGAAGGAATACATTGTCCCGCCTGTGTGTGGTTGATTGAGCGTGTGCTGCAGCGCGAACCCGGAGTTCAGACAGCCAATGTCAATCTTACTGCCAAGCGTATTCACCTGCGCTGGAACAACAATCTCAACAAACTTTCCAACCTGATACGTGCCCTCGCCAGGATCGGTTATTCGGCAGTACCTTTCGATCAGGAAAATGCGGAAGGTGCAATCAAAAAAGCCAATCGCAGCATGCTGTTTCGCCTGTTCTTCGCCGGTTTCGCGATGATGAACCTGATCTGGATTTCAATCGCGCTATACAGCGGTGCAGATAAAGGCGAATTCCGCGATTTTTTCCACTGGATGGGTTTTGCATTGGCTACCCCAACCCTGTTATATGCGGGTTATCCGTTTTATCGCGGCGCAATCGGCGGGTTGCGTGTTGGGCGACTCACCATGGACTTGCCGATCGCCATTGGCGTGAGCGTCACCTATGCCTATTCAACCTATATCACGGTGATGGCGAACAAGGCCGGCGCAGTATATTTTGATACCGTAACCAATCTGATTTTCGTTATTCTGATTGGACGCTATCTGGAAGGTATGTTTCGCCACCAGGCGCTTTCCGCCAGCAAACGGCTGATGGAATTGCAGCCGCGCGTGGCAACCGTCATGCTGGATGGCAAGGAAAACATTACGCCAACACGCGCAATAAAACCCGGCGACCATGTGTTGATCAAGCCCGGTTACAAAGTGCCCGTGGACGGTATCGTGCTTGAAGGTCAGAGTGCAATTGATGAATCGATGCTGAGCGGTGAATCAGAGCCGGTTGGAAAATCCGCCGGCGCAAAGGTCACCTCCGGAACGTTGAATACCAGTGGTGCTTTGCTGGTTGAGGTGAGTTCAACTTTGCAGAACACCACTTTAGCGAAAATCATCCGTCTGGTCGAAGAGGCGCAGGCTTCCAAAGCTCCGATACAACGATTGACCGACACCATCGTGCCCTGGTTTGTCCTGGTAACACTGATTTGTGCGACTCTGACTTTTTTTATCTGGTACGACAGAAGCTTTGAGGTTGCGTTGATGGCGGCAACATCGGTGCTGATCATTACCTGCCCTTGCGCGCTCGGAATGGCAACACCGATGTCGGTTGCCGTGGCATCGGGCCTGGGAGCCAGAAACGGCATATTGGTGAAAAACGGACTGGTGCTCGAAACCCTGTCCAGGGTGACACATTTCGTGTTCGATAAAACCGGCACGCTGACCGAAGGAAAGTTGAGCGTGGCATTTATGCGTACTGCCTCAGGTTTTGATGAGTCGGAAATATTGCGCAGTGCAGCAGCAGTGGAGCGTTATAGCGAACATGGTGCTGCCAAGGCCATCATTGCCGAGGCGGAAAAACGGCAAGTGAATTTTCACCATGTCGCGGTGCAGGGGTTTCATGCCACCGCCGGGTTGGGAGTGCAGGCTGTGATGCATGGGGAAACGGTGTTGCTGGGCAGCCTCGAGTGGCTGACCCGTGGCGGCGTCATTCCGGATGCGGAATTGCATGCGCACGCGCTCGAACTTGAAGCGCAGGCGATGAGTTGTGTGCACTGCGCGTTGGGCAATGTGCACGTGGCGGTATTCGCGCTAGCGGACAGGTTGCGCGACGATGCGCAACAGTTAGTGAATGAGTTGCGAGTGGCGGGCATAGGCATGACTTTATTGAGCGGGGACCGCAAGGCGGTGACCGAGTCCATCGCGCGGCAGTTGGGTGGTATGGAAGTGATCGCCGAAGTATTGCCGCAGGACAAGGATAGGGTGATTCAGCGCTTGCAACAGCGCGGCGCGGTCGTGGCCATGGTGGGTGACGGCGTCAATGATGCGCCGGCCCTGATACGTGCTGATGTGGGTATTGCGCTCGGTTCGGGGACAGATGTGTCGGTGGAAAGTGCCGATATCGTGCTGATGCACAACGAGTTGGACAAAGTGCGTTTGGCAACCCTGCTGTCGCGCCGCACCCTGCTAACCATCAAGCAAAATATCGGGCTTTCATTCGCATATAACGTTATCATGGTGCCGCTGGCGATGATGGCCAAAGTGGACCCGGTGGTGGCGGCGGTCAGCATGCCCATCAGTTCACTGGTGGTGATCGGCAATGCTGCGCGCATCCGCAACCTGTTCAACCATGAGATCCAGAGGAGATGACATGAGCGTAATTTACACCCTGATTCCCGGCATGACTTTCCTGGGCTTGGTATTTTTCGTAATCATGATCTGGGCAGTCAAACAGGGGCAGTACGAAGACATGGAAGGCAATGCCAACCGCATTCTGCAGGATGACGATGAGGACATGATGCCATGACATTCCCCCGGCGAAATTGTCCTCCCGAAAATAACAGAGTTTGCGAATTCAATCGCACTATTTAATTATCTCGCCGTTCGCCAATAGCGGGTCGACCAGTTTGTCGAAATCCCCGGGCGGGACATATTGCAATAATGGTTTCTCCTCGCCTCCCAGTGCAATATCCAGACCGTTCTGCGGATAGAGCCAATGGACCACACCGCTTTTCTTTTCCCTGATGCGCAGCTGGGGTTGCCCAAAACGTTTGCTGAATACCGCGTCGGGCAGGCGCACCAATGGCATATAGGTCAGACTGCTGACCGGCATCCTCAATACTTTTCCCGCGTCCTCTGGCGTCAGGGTAATCTCCTTGCTGCTACCCGTGTCATTCATGCGCAAGCCACGATTGAACATGGCCTGCAGTTCCGAATCCGGTGCCTTGACACTCAGGGCGATTCTGGCTTTCAACCCGGCCAGATTGACCTGTTCAAAAAACACCTCCACGACCAATTGACCTTCGGGCGACTTGTACAGGATAGGCTTGGCCGCTTCCTTGAAGTGCTGTTCAGCATCTTCGGAATCGGTTTGTCCCAGCGTGACACCGAATACCTTGATGGTGTCCGCAGTCGGATGCCCGATATGCCAGGGCAGGTCGGATTTTTCGATGGGTTTGTCCCCCTGATAGAAAGCCACGCCTATAACCGCCAGCGCGGCAATCGCGATTCCCCAATAGATTTTTCGTTCCATATTTTTCGGATCTGGTTGAATTAAAGGGCCGACGCAGCCTGCAAATCAGGGTGCTGTTCGATATGAATTTTGGCAATTCGCCGCTGGGTGCCGGATGAACGACGCATTATCCAGTAAAGCTTGGTTTTGCCATGCGGCGGAAACGACAGCATACCCTCAGCACCGATCAGCGCGATAGTTGACAAATTGGTCCATCCGAAAGTTTTTGACATCCACACCGATAGCTGCGGCGAATACTAAAGCAATACTAGAACGTGTTTGGGGTTAAGGATGATCAAAGTATCAACTAGTGCTGCTAATTGCATGCATGGCTTCTACTGGAAATATGCTGAACTGAAGATGCTTAAAACACCCCAAACATTCTAAAATATATAGAGCCATTTGCATCGATCTTGAAAACTCGACAAATCCCTAGATGGATCTGTTGAAGCTCAGGAGGACAAAGCAACATTCTAATACAAAACAGTAAAACAAATTAATGCAGAAAACCGAGAAACGCAACGCGATGTTCGGATAGCATGGCTTTGAATGTTAGAAAGCGATTCCAGCTTTCAGGAATAATCGGGTAACGAGCGAGGCAAACACTTGTCGAAAGAAATCATCATTAAGTTGAATAAGCTGCTAACTGGAAGCAAGGCATGAAACTCCCGGCGTTAAATATATTCATTGCTTGGTTTATGATCCCGCAGACGCTGGCAATGGGATGGTTGGCCGCACTGGGACGCTTGACAATGGAACTGTTCGGTACCGATAGTCCGGAGGAAGGAATTCCCGGGCGCATCGTCGGTGCGTTGCTGTTGCTTGGGGCGGTCTTTGTGGTACGCCGACTGTTCGGAGGCACCCTGCCCATTGTTGGCAATCCGGACGGGAATGGATATCTGTTTGGACATCGCTTGATTTTGACAGGCAATATTCTGGCGGCAGCATTGTTCGTTTTTCAGTTGGCCTGGCATTGGATACCTAGCGCTGCAGCAGTAATGGTGTTGGCCCAGTTCACTTCCGCATTTGGCTATTGGGTGATGGCGCTGTGGGCGATGGGATTTTCATTTCTTTACCAATCGACGCAAGTTACCTAATTTTCCTTCTCATACACAGATAAATAAGTTACCAAATTGTCGGAAATGATAACGCTGGAGTTGAAAGCTGCCGAAATGTATTTTGTCATATGGAAGGAAAATATCCATCTCATCGAGATTGTTTCGTGAACGCTCTAAGTTTTTCTCGATCATTGATGAGCCATGGATACCCGAAATTACAAAGACTATATTTGATCCCGTCGAAAGTTCGGGCGGCCATGACAATTGGTGTAACAAGGGGATTTAACGTGACAATGGGATAAAATTGTTTACGATGAATCCGCCAGTAATTGTCACTATGAACGAATGAACCAGATCAATCGATGTGTTGATTTCTCCAATTCCCGCAAAGCAATGAAGGAAAACCATGAATACCAATAATTTGGTTGGCGCTGTGTTTGACAAACCCGACGATGCTTTTGCCACGGTCGAGGGAATGATCAAAATCGACTTCCCGATGGATCAGGTATCTGTCCTGCACAAGGCGGGTGGGCAAGGCGATGATTTTCTTGGATTCACCTATACCAATGAAAAGGCGCGATTCAAGGTCTGGGGCACCCAAGGTGCGTTATGGGGGTCGCTGGGCGGACTTTTGGCAGGTGCCGCTGGCTTGTTTTTACTCCCCGGTATCGGGCCGGTGCTCATCGCCGGCCCGCTGATCGATGCCCTCCTTGGTGCAGCTGTTGGGGCCGGTCTGATGACCACTGGCGCCTTGGCAACGCACCTGACCATCGCCCTGCGCCGAGCGTGCATTCCTGAAGACAAACTGGAAATTCTTCATCAGGCGGTCATGGATGGAAAAACGGTGGTGCTGCTTCACTGCGGTAGTGGTGATCCCGAAGCATGGAAGCAGCGTCTGGTATGGAGGGGCGCGAATCCTGTATTCAC
>JBAUQH010000085.1:0-45119 GCA_049580605.1 Gallionella sp.
CCATGGCTTCCAGCTGAGACCGAGTCAGGTCGTTGAAGTTCAGAGAAGAATGAGCGCGCAATGCTTCCCGAATGAATTCAAAATCGCCGGATTCCAGCCTTTCGCATAGGTTCAGGAGCTTGCCCAAATCTCCCTTACGATGCAACAGCGCCGCCTCGACATCCTTATGGATGTTGATGCGCTTAAGGATATCCGGCAATGGTTCGCCCAGCAATGCATCGAGCAGCGACAGCATCCCGACCATGAAGGCAAGATCCGCATATTCCGCCGACGCCCTGTTTTCCTTTCTCGCGACCAGATCCATCAATTTCCCGCGTGTAGCGGCAAGCTGCATGAGCGGACTCACTGTGTCGGCTGCCTTGTCCGATGCATAAAGCAACAATTGCACCCAGCGGGTCAATGGCCCGCGCCCCATAACCATCAAGCCGTGCTTCACCGAACTGATCCTTGTCGTCAAGCCGGACCCGGCCGAGTTCACCATACGCATCAGGTGATAGGTCAGGTCTGCGTTCTCCTTGAAAGCATCTTCGATCTCCTGATTCTCTGCGCCGCTAACCATCAAGGAAAAAATCCGCAACAACGCGAATTTTGACGGGTTGGCGCGCTTCCCGGAGAGAATTTCCGGGCGGGCGAAATAGTACCCCTGGAATAAATCGAACCCCATCTCGGCACAACTTCGTGCCTGCACTTTGTCTTCAACTTTTTCTGCAAGCAGCTTGATCGGGTAGCGTTTAAGTTCCTTCACCAGGGAAGGTAATCGGGCAGGCTCGATTGCCATCAAATCCAGCTTGACGATATCGACAATCCCAAGCAGTGATTTGATTCCATCGTTGAATTCAACCATGTCATCGATGGCAAGACTGTATCCGTCTGCCTTCAGTTCCCTGCAACGCGCGATGACCGCGTCATCGATTGATACAGTTTCCAGCAGCTCGATAACCACATTTTGCTTCGGGAGCATCTGAATCAGGTCGCTGTGCAGGAATGTTGCATCCACATTGACAAATCCCTTGTTCACGCCCAGAACCTGTGCAATTCCCATTTCACCGAACGCATTGACTATCACCTGGGCGGTGGCCTGAGTGTCATCAACCACGCCTGCATCGGCCTTGCTGGCGGAGCGGAATAGCAATTCAAATGCAACCTGGCCATCGTTGCGGTCGACAATCGGCTGTCTGGCCAAGAATATTTCCTGCATGTAACTCCTCTGCGGCAATTAATATCCCGGAATGGGACGATTACTTCATGCGTTCAGCATCATCAATACCTGCTTCAGCCAGTTTGCACTGTTGCAAACTGTCCGCGATGATCCAATTGCTTGCCTGAATACATTTTTTCAAAGTCAAAATCATAATCCGGATTTGCAACAATCCAAATTGTTGCACGAAATTGCTGCAGGGTTCCCTGCAATCAGGCAGAGCTGCAGCTTAACAGTCAAGCAGGTTTGAAGTAGTTTCAACGGTGTGGTAATGTTTTTAGGCAGTGTTCAATTTATGGCCTTACGACTTTTGTGGAGAACGGAATCCATTAATCAACATCAAATAAATAGCCCGTCATTTGCTTAGAATCAAGAAATGCCAACCATTTCCCGAAATCATGCCTGAAAACATGCGCAAGCGTCCAACCAGCCCCTCGCCGGACAAACTGCAAGAATTTATCGCCAGTTTGCCCGGGATGGCATGTCAAATACAGTTGCTTGAAAGTGGCGGCATCACATTTCCGTATGTTAGCGAGGGTAGTTCGGCTTTGCTTGGCATCCCTCCCGAAATTCTTCAAATCGATTCATCGAAATTTTTAAACCTCATCCATCCCGAGGACCTGCCTTCCTTTCTGGATACGCTCAAACAATCTGCGCAGAACCAGTGCTTCTGGAATTGGGAAGGACGCCTCAATATGGCGGACAATGCAATCAAATGGGTCAGCATTGGCGCCACCCCGCAAGCCGTCGAAAACAGATTGCCGCGCTGGGAAGGCATTGTGCTTGATACCACCCAAAGCAAGCTGGGCGAACTTGAGATACGGCAAGCCCAGCAGCGGTTGCAGGAACTGGCCTCCCACATTCAGGATGCGAAAGAGGAAGAACGTTTGCGCATCGCGCGCGAAATACACGACGAAATCGGCAGCCTGCTTACCGCCATCAAGATTGATTTGTTATGGCTGAACCAGCGCCTGCCGAAGGACAACCCGCTTCTGCTGGACAAGGCAACCGCCATTGCAACCCTGGTGGACAAGACCATCACGTCCACCAGCAATCTGGCTGAAAGCCTGAGACCGGG
Source organism: Gallionella sp. (assembly GCA_049580605.1). Classification (GTDB taxonomy): domain Bacteria; phylum Pseudomonadota; class Gammaproteobacteria; order Burkholderiales; family Gallionellaceae; genus Gallionella. The sequence goes on from JBAUQH010000085.1 coordinate 2,277, forward strand.
CTTTCTGGATTCGCTTGGCTTCATCGCAGCGATTGAGATTGAGGCTAAGGAATTCAGCAGTCGTAGCGGCATTTCCTGCACCCTCGTCAAATCTCAGGAATCAATCGAACTGCCCGAAGCCTATTCCATATCACTGTTTCGAATTCTTCAGGAAACCCTGAACAACATCTTGAAACATTCCCATGCGAAGAATGCCCAGATTGAAATCGTCAAGGGGCCTGACCATCTCGAACTGATCGTTTCGGATGATGGTGTGGGCTTCAGCAGCAACGAACGCAACAAGCCCCACTCATTCGGTCTGCGCGGCATCCATGAACGCGTCGCGCATCTCGGCGGTACGGTCAAGATCGCCAGCAATTTGAAAAGCGGCACACAAATCGCCATATTCATTCCACTTGATGCAGTCAACGCATCATCTGATTCCCCGCAACAACAGCTTTTTGATAGCAAAAAAGTTTGATTGGCATCCTTGCGGCAGACGACCGTGTGTTGATCCGCAAGGATTGAATTACTGCTCGAACAAGGCACTGGATACCATCTCAGCGGGGAAGCAGATGCGGGAGCGCAAGCCGTCAAGATGCTGCGGGAATCACTTCCTGATCTGGCATCGCTTGATATATCCCTGCCGGACAAGCTTGGCATGAATGTGCCCCAACAGCTCATTTCGACGACATCAGTATTTATCATGATTTAGCTATTCCCTGAAGAGCACTACGCCGCAAGCGCATTTATAATGAGCGCCGTTGGCTGCATTTATAAGCAAACCGCGCCGGATAAACTGGCCGGGGCGATGCAACATGTCATCGGGGGCGAAAATTGCATCAGAGAAACGCTGGCGGAACAACTACTGGATATCCTGATCGGGAAATTCCGGGTTTTGCTGAACCAAAGCCTGTCCGACCGCGAATGCCGACCCCGTACCTGATTTCTTCGGGCAATTCACTGGCAGAAATTTACGGGATCGCGAACGTCTATCGCGCGCGGATGCTGAATAAATGGTCTTCGAGAATAACACTTGGGCAGTAACATAACGGCCATCGCACACCGCCTGGTATAAGCTAAATATTGAAATTCACTACTTTCCTTGCCCCTATTCGGCAGTTCACTTAAACGGATCGAGCTGATAATGTTAATAATAAATTCAATTTTCTCCTGTTTCTCCTGCTTATGAACAAACAAGATTCAAACCCGTCAAATCTTGCGCGCGAAACGCTGAAAATGCTGGCAACGCGCAAAATTCCCCCAACACCCGACAACTACGCCAGGATTTACGCCGAAATCAGCGGGATCCCCGAGGAAAACAGCGGCGCTGCGATGGTCTTGAGCGGCTTGGCCGAGCGCCTCTCACAGAACCCGAAATCCATCGCTGCAGGGACTGCTTTGAAGAAGTTGATCGGAACGCAAAATTGGGACCGCTGCCTCGGTGAAATCGAAAAGATACTACCCAAACAAAGCGCGGAAATATCCCAGTCCTGGGCAAAACTGATACGCGACTTGTTGCATCAACTCGATACCGCGCACAAAGGATTGACGGTCACCCGCAAGAAGGAAGGCGTTGAAATCGTGCTGACGCGGTTTGCGACCAACCCGGAAGCCCTGTTCGATAAGCTGACCGGACTGATGCGTTCTTGGTCGGATTCGACAACGATTGCGGGAAACAATGTCGAAATCGATCCCGTACCGCCGGCCAATCCCGCCGATGCAAAGACAGCGATTACCAAAACTGCACCGGTTCCTCCACAAAAGCTTGCCGGGAATACGGAGTTGATTGGTCAGCTATCCGAATTGCTGGCACAGACACTATTAAGCCTGCTCAGCACCCAACCGGAGTTAACCGGGGAAGTGAACAACCTCGTCCAGCAGGTTCGCAGCAGCAATACGCATGAGCAAATCATTGCACTGACCAAATTGCTGCGCCCGTTCTGGATCAAGGTCGAGTTGCACGGCGGCGACAAAGCCAAAGTTCATGAAGGGTTGGTGCGCCTGCTGCGCCTGCTGGTTGAAAATATCGGCGAAATGGTCGAAGACGAGGAATGGGTGCACGGGCAAGTCATCAGCCTGCAGGAAATCATCGCGAACCCGATGAGCAGGGGCGTCATCGCCGATGCCGAACGCAGCCTGAGAGATACCATCATCAAGCAGGGTTTGCTCAAGCAAAGTCTGACCGACGCGAAAAGCACCCTCAAGAGCCTGATGGTCACCTTTGTAGACCGGCTCGGCGAAATTACCGAAAGCACCGGTGACTACCACCAGAAGATCGAGGGTTACAGCGTTAAGATCGGCCAGTCCAAGAACATTTCAGAACTGAGCCTCTTGCTGGACGACATCATGCAGGACACCCGGTTGATCCGGGACAATGCACAACGCTCGCACCAGGAGCTACTCGGCTCGCGAAAGCAAGTTCAAGAAGCGGAAAACAAGATCAAGCAGCTTGAGCAGGAGCTCGAGCAAGTCAGCGAACTGGTGCATGAAGACCAGCTCACCGGCGCACTCAACCGGCGCGGCCTCGACGAAGCATTCGACCGCGAGGCCTCCCGAGCCGATCGCAACCAGTCGCCGATGTGCATTGCAATGCTGGACATGGATGATTTCAAGCGCCTCAATGACACGCATGGCCACAAAGCCGGGGATCAGGCACTCATCCATCTGAGCGGCATCATCAAGGACACGCTGCGTCCCAGCGACTCGGTAACCCGCTACGGCGGGGAAGAATTCGTGCTGTTGCTGCCCGATATCGAACTGGATGCGGCAATTAAGTCAGTGGAGCGCTTGCAGCGCGAACTCACCAAGAAATTCTTTCTTCATGAAAACGAGCGGATCCTGGTCACGTTCAGCGCGGGTGTCGCGCTGCGCAACCCGGAGGAATCCCAGGCAGATGTTCTGAGCCGCGCAGACAAGGCAATGTACACAGCCAAGCAAGCCGGCAAGAACCGCGTGGTCGCGGCCCGGCAGTGATTCGTTGAAGGCATAACCGATCATGCAGAACAGGCTTTCCTTACCGCACATTCCGGCTCTCAATTCTTCCGCATCGGCGGGAAAAATGCTGCCGCTGACTGCACGAAATGTCCGATTCTGCCTGGCCGCAAGCAAAACTTTTGAAATGGCCCTAAAGTTTCCCCCCCCCCTTCCGATAACTGGACTAACGGCGGTTGATGGTGCTTCGCTATTCAAGCCAGACCGTAGTGATCGGCAGCGATGCCGAATTGGAAAACCAGTTAAGGAGAACTAAAATGTCATTGTTCATCAATACCAACATTGCGTCGCTTTACGCGCAGAACAACGTGGCAAATTCGCAAACCGCGTTGGCCACCTCGATTCAGCGACTGTCTTCCGGTCTGCGCATCAATAGTGCCAAGGATGACGCGGCGGGTATGGCGATCGCCGCGCGCATGACCTCCCAGATCGGCGGCATGACCCAGGCTGCACAAAACGCCAACGACGGTATTTCAATGGCACAAACCGCCGAAGGCGCACTCGCCCAGGTGACTTCAGACTTGCAGACCATGCGCAACCTGGCCGTGCAAGCCGCCAACGGCACCAATTCGGCATCCGACCGCGCTTCGCTGCAATCCAGCATTTCGCAATTGCAGCAGGATATCAGCCAGATCGCCCAGAACACCCAGTACAACGGCCTGAATCTGCTGGACGGGTCGCTGTCCAACGTCCAGTTCCAGACCGGCGCCAATGCGGGCCAGACCATCAACGCAACGGTGGGCAACGCTTCATCGAATGCGATTGGCGATAACAGCGCGTCAAGCTCAACCGGTGCGCTGGCGACTTCCATGGATACGGCAGCAGCTCCGGCCGCCACGATCGGAACAAACCAGTTCCTGTCCCAGACCCTGACCATTGCGGCCAACGGCCAGACCCTGACCGTTCCGCCGTCAGCGCCCTTCGCTGCCGGCACCACGGCGTACACGATTGCACAGCAGGTCAACAGCCAGGCATCGGCAAGCGGCGTGCCGATTCAGGCGGTCGCGACCAGTTATGCAAAACTGGGCGGCTTTACCGCAGGCAACGTCAGCCTGACCCTGCAAGGCACACCGACGGCAACCGGTGCGGCCAATCCGGTCACGGTCAGCGCGACACTCTCTTCCACTACCGATGTGACCGGATTGGCGGCTGCCATCAACGCCGCATCGGCCAAGACCGGCATCACGGCGATTGCCGACAATACCGCCGGCACCATCGTGTTGACGCAAAACAGCGGCTACGACATCGGCGTGACCAACAATGCCGCCTCGGCCGGCACACTGACCTTATCCGGTTCTACTTCGTCCGGCACGGCGCTTGGCACGGTTGAGACTTTGGGCGCCGGGAATACAGCAATTGCAGCCGTACCGGTGGCGACTTCGGCCACTGCACAAGGTACTGCCTATACCGGCTCGACTGTTACTGCCAGCAATCTGACCGTTACAGTCGATGGTGTGGCTAAAACGATCGCGCTTACTGGCGGTACCTATGCAACAGCGGCGGCTTTTGTTACCGGAGAAGCCGCGAATTTCACGGCACAAGGCTTGACCGTGACAGCTGCTGGTGGCGGACTCCTGGTAACGGACAACACGACAGGTTCGACTTCCACACTGACTGCCTTTGCAGGGACTGAAGCAGCTAACCTGGGCCTGAGCGGCCCGACCCTGACCCAAGGTCAGGATGTAACTGCAGCGGTACCCGCGAATACCAGTTCAGGCGTGGTCGGCGGACAAGTCGACTTCCATTCCTCGAGCTCATTTGCAGTTACCACTTCGGATACCACCGGTTCGTTCCTGGCGACCGCCTCTTCCGGTGCAAGCAGCCTGAACGCGGTCAACAGCATCGACGTGTCATCGGTGACCAACGGCGTGCCGACCGGCGCCAATGCCGCGATATTCATCGTTGACGGCGCTATCAACACCATCAACGGTTTGCGTGCACAACTGGGCGCGTTGCAGAACCGCTTCGTCAATGCACAAAGTTCGCTGACGACGACCAGCACCAACATGCAGCAAGCCCGCAGCCGGATCCAGGACACGGATTATGCTGCAGAGACCGCGAATCTGACGCACAACCAGATCCTGCAGCAAGCGGGTACCGCAATGCTGGCCCAGGCGAATGCACTGCCCAACAGCGTGCTGACCCTGCTGAAATAGTAAATAGCATGACAACTGCCTGGCCGGAGGAATCCGGCCAGGATTTTGAACAGAAGGAGAAGCAACATGCTTATCCAGAATATTACTAGCAGCCCGGTTCCGGCAACCGCAGTCAGCAATGGCAGTGCGGGTTCGCCGCCTGCCGGCGTTTCTGTGCCGCAATCTGGCGGTACGCCCGAGGCTGCCCAGGCAACCGTGCAGAAATCCCCGCAACCGGGTGTTGCTCAAGCCGCCCAGCCCGGCAACGCGCAATTGCAGAGTGCGGTGGACAAACTCAACCAGGCGATGCTGGCCGCGAATACCGGCGTGGAATTTGCGATCGACCAGGATTCGAAGAGAACCGTGGTCAAGGTAGTGGATACCCAAACGGGCGACACGATCAGGCAGCTTCCATCCAAGGAATTGATTGCGATCGGCCAATCCATCGACCAGTTTCAAAAAGGGATGTTGTTGAAGCAAAAAGCATAGGCGAGACAGACATGACCACTTCCCAAGTATCCGGCAACAATGCAGCGGTATCTTCTGCCGGCATCACCACGCCGTCGATCGATGTGGCGAGCATCGTCAGTTCATTGATCTCGGTTGAACAGCAGCCGATCACCGGCCTGAACAGCCAGATAACCAGTTATCAGACTAAAATCTCCGCAATCGGCACCATCCAGTCGGCATTGTCAACATTCCAGACCGCTGCGCAGGGACTCAACAGCCTCGCTTTTAATGCGTTCTCTGCCACTGCATCAAACACCTCGGCACTATCTGCAACGGCCTCGAGCATTGCCAAGCCGGGGAACTACTCTCTGACCGTCAGCCAGCTTGCCCAGGCCCAGAATCTGGTTGCGGCGGGCCAGGGCAGTGCCACGACCGCGATCGGCAGTGGCGCCCCAACCACGCTGACCTTCGACTTCGGCACGATCTCGGGCGGAACGTTGAGCAACGGCACCTACAGCGGCGCCAGTTTCACCTCAAATGGCGGCACGGCCAAGAGCATCACCATCGATTCAAGCAACAATACGCTTTCCGGCATACGCGACGCGATCAACGCCGCCAATGTCGGTGTGACTGCCAGTATCATCAATGACGGCAGCGCGTCGCCTTACCGCCTGGTATTGACCTCAAACACCGCCGGTCTTGCCAACAGCATGAAGATCTCGGCCAGCGGTGATGCTGCCGTGAGCAGCCTGCTGGCACAGGATCCGGCCGGCACCCAGAACCTTTCCGAGACCGCTGCTGCGCAAAATGCCAATTTTACGGTCAACGGCATCGCCATCAGCAAATCCTCCAATGCGGTTGGCGATGTCATTCAGGGCGTGACCCTGAATCTGTCTGATACTTCCACCACCCCGTTCACGCTGAGTGTCGCACCGAACACTTCTGCGGTCAGTACGGCAATTAACAGCTTTGTCACGGCTTTTAACGGTGTCGCTACTGTCATACAGAATCAGACCAGTTATGATCCTGCGACCAATACGGCAGGTACGCTGCAGGGCGACGTTTCCCTGAGCATCATCCAGTCCCAGATGGCGGCCATGCTCAGCACCACCATGGGCAGCAGTTCCAATGGATTTTCCAACCTGACGCAGATCGGGATCGGTTTCCAGAAGGACGGCACCATCGCGCTGGATTCGACCAAGCTGAATAACGCACTGAATTCAAATTATCAGGGTGTGGCCAATCTGTTCATCGCCGCGGGCAGCGCAACGGACAGCCTGGTCAGTTACACCTCGGCCAATAGCAGTACCAAGGCTGGCAATTATGGCGTTGACATCACCCAGATCGCCACACAGGGCACGGCTGCCGGCAGCACGGCGGCGGGTTTGACCATCACGGCGGGCAGCAACGACTCCCTGAGCCTGACCGTTGATGGAACGAGTACTTCGGTTACCCTGCCGGCCGGCACGTATACCGCCGCGGCACTCGCCACACAGTTGCAGGCGCTGATCAATGCCTCGACCCCGATTGCGGGTTCCGGAAAATCCGTGTCGGTGTCGCAAAGCGCAGGCGTGTTCACCCTGACTTCCGGCAGTTACGGATCTGTTTCCAGCATTTCGATCAGCGGCAACGGTGCGCTGAATTTGCTGGGTAGCCCCATCCTCGCGGGCGGCAAGAATGTTGCCGGAACCATCAATGGCCAATATGCCACCGGCAACGGCCAGTTGCTGACTTCCGGACTCGGCGACAGCAACGGGCTTTCGATCTCTATCCTGGGTGGTGCAACCGGCTACCGCGGGACCGTCAATTATTCACAGGGACTGTCCAGCCTGTTCAGCAGCCAGATCACCGCAATGCTCGGAAACAACGGGCCGCTGGCAAGCGAAACGACACAATTCAACACCAATATCAGCGACGTGCAGAAGCGGATCGACACGTTGAATGCGCAGATTGCCGTTGATCAGACCAACCTGACCAACCAGTATGCACAACTGGACGCGACGCTCGGCACCATGAACTCGCTCAGCAGCTACCTCACCCAGCAACTGGCCCGACTATAAAATTCAGGAGTGGAATAAATGAATACAACCGCTATCAGGAGCTACACCAATGTTGGCGTCGAGACCGGCGTTGGTTCGGCCGACTCACACAAATTGATCCTGATGCTGTACCAGGGAGCGCTGTTGGCCGTCGCATCGGCAAAAAACCAGATGTTGCGCAAGGAAACCGCAAAAAAGGGCAAGTCCATTTCGCATGCGATCTCCATCGTGGAAAGCGGCCTGCAGGCCAGTCTGGACAAGAGTGTCGGGGGCGAGCTGACTCAGAATCTGTCCTCGCTGTATGACTATATTTGCATGCGGCTGGTTACCGCCAATTTGAATAACGATGTAGCCGTGCTTGATGAAGTGACCCGTCTGCTGACCGAATTGAAAGGCGCATGGGAACGCATCCGCAAGCCATCGGAAGGAAATGCGGCGCTGCATCAGCCCGTTCCCGCCGCCAAGGCCAAACCGCAACTGACTTACGGGAAAATACAACCATCATGAGCGCATCGCAAGTCGTCAAGAACTACGAATTCCTTTCAGCCATTACGATGCAGATGCGTGAGGCGGCACTGCACGGCCAGTGGGAAGAGCTGATCGGTCTCGAGCAACGTTGCAGCCAGCACGTCGCCACCATGAAGCCGGTCGACTCCGCAACCAAGCTGGATGAAGCAGCCCGCCAGCGCAAGATTGAACTGATCAGGAATATCCTCGCAGACGATGCCGTAATCCGTGACCGGACAGAAATATGGATGGGGCAATTGCAGCGCATCATGCAGAACAATCGTCATGAACAGCGTTTGCAGCAGGCTTATGGAATTTAATTCCCCGTCAACCCTTTACGGATGAATGTAATATATCGGGATCCATTTCCTTCCAGCTGAGCAATGCTACCTGCCAATCTGATCAGTGCACTGCAAGCCCTCACCCAGTCCGGAAGCCGACCGAATACGGCGACCGGCAACGCCCCCAATCCGGCGGCAAAACTTGAACCCGGCCAGCAATTGCAGGGTACAGTCCAGGCTAGAATAGCCGAAAATCTGTTCAAGGTTCAGGTTGCCGGGCAAACGCTGCAAATGCGCTTGCCAGGCAATATCCAGAGCGGCGATGTGATCAGACTTGTTGTGGTTACCACGCAGCCCAGAATTACTTTCAGCATCGCTGCATCAACCAACCCGCTGTCGACACCGGAAGAAATCGGCTCGTCAGCCCGGATGCTTTCCAATCTATCCGAGATGCCGCTGGAACAACCCATTGTGCAGCAACTTGGCAAAAAGGCCGTCTGGCAGGCGGGTGAAACCGCGCCCGAAGCAAAATTGCTTGCCGGTGCGCTTCGCGAGGCGCTCGGCAAAAGCGGATTATTCTACGAATCGCACCAGGCGCAGTGGATACGCGGGGAACGCAGCACGAATCAACTGCTGGCCGAGCCGCAAAATGTGCTGACCGGCAGGAATACCCAGCCGCCAGCGTCCGCAAACCGGCAAAGCGTGCCGGGCAACAATTCTTCCGTCGCCTTCACAGACACACAGCCGCCGAACGCAACGCTGCATCAAACGGAGAGCCCTGCTCCTGCAAACAATCCGGATCTGTTTGCACCGGCAAACGGCGATTCCGCTTTGCCGGTGACCCGGGAATTGCTGCAACTGGTCCAGCAGCAATTGCATACGCTGGAAAACCATCACCTGGTCTGGCAGGGGCAAGTCTGGCCCGGACAGCAGATGCAATGGGAAATACAGGGCGAGCCGGAACATCGGGCCCGGCCGATTGACGAGCGCCAGTGGAGCACCGAAATCGAACTGGCCCTGCCCAGACTCGGTGATGTCCACGCCCGGCTGGCATTTTCCGAAAGTGGATTGCGCCTGAAACTGCAGGCTGCAGACGACTTGACGGTTGAACTTTTCAATCGATTCCTGCCCCTGCTGAAGGACGCGCTTGCCGGCGTCGATATTCCGCTTCTCGACGCCGCAGCGGTGAAAAAATGAAGCCGCCGCTCACACCGCAACAGGTTGCTGTCGCTCTGACCTATGGCAAAAACCAGAGTGCGCCAACGGTGGTCGCCAAGGGACGCGGGCTGATCGCACAGGCGATCATAGAACGCGCAAAACAGCACGGGATTTTCGTCCATGAGTCCGAGGATCTGGTCGGACTGCTGATGAAAGTCGAGCTTGACCAGCAAATCCCGGCACAGCTTTATCTGGCCGTAGCCGAACTGCTCGCATGGCTATACCGCCTGGAACACACTGAACCTCCCGCAAATCTGCCCTTTGACAAGGACTAGTTTTGTTATGATGTTCGGTAACCAGAGCAACATATTTTCAGGAAGATGGAAAAGGATATATCTCTTAATTTTGAAAACTTGTCGGAAGAGACGGATGACAAGCAGCGCATCTCTTCGCCAAACGAAATCAGGTTCGTGATGCAATACATCGCCGAGAAAGGCAATCGCGTCGCGCTCTATTACGGAAACGAGAATGATTTCATCCTGACCACGATTATTGCTGCCGACGAAGCCGGCCTGTGGCTGGAGCAAAGTCCGCATCCATCCGATAACCTGCGCGTTGCGAATAGCGACCGCCTGATTTTCGTCAGCTCCCATTTGCAGATCAAGGTGCAGTTCATCGCGAGTCGGGCGCGCAGCGTGCAATACCGTAATCAGGCTGCATTTTTCCTGCCCCTGCCGGACAGCCTTTACCGGCTGCAACGCCGCGAATACTTCCGGCTCATGACCCCGGTGATCAAACCGTTGAGATGCATCATAGACAAGAAGTCCACCGGGGATAAGCCCCTGGAATTCATCATCATGGATATCAGCTGCGGCGGGGTCGGTCTGACCTGCATGGAATCCGATACCGATCTCGCGCCGGGCGTCTCCTATCCGGAATGCCAGATCGAACTGCCCGAACTGGGTGCAATCAGGGGAACCATCATCGTTAAAAACCTGGTCACGCTGACCACCCGGTCAGGAATCGTGCAAAAGCGCGCAGGTTGCGAATTCAGGAATCTCGATGGCGCATCGAGCATTCTGCTGCAACGATATGTGACGAACATGCAGCGCAAACGCACCTGAAGCTGGCGCGAAAACTCATGCAGGCACCCCTGGATTCAGCGAAGCACCCGTTGGGATGGCAGGACCGCCCTGCTTCAGACTTGCATGTTCATGATATCGTTGTATGCCTGCACAAATTTGTTGCGCACCTGGATGGTGGTTTGCAAATTGATACTGGCTTTTTGCATTGCGATCATGGTATCGCTCAGGCTGACCTTGTCGTCGCCGAGCGCAAACGACTTTTGCATCGCTTCCGACTTGGCCTGAGTCCCTGCAACACCATCCAGCGACGATTTCAATACGCTGGAAAAATCCACTTTACCAGCTTGACCTGCTTGCGCCGTTTGCCCCGGATCGCGCAAACCGGCCGCCGCCGCCGCGACACGCATTTGCGCAAGCAAGCCATCTATTGCCGAGCTATTCATTTTGTATCTCCTGTTGACCGCCGCCCGTTGTTTTCAGCAGCCCCGTTTCCGGACAGAAGCACAATACCCAAATGCGCGCCTCTGCCATAAAGCGAAAAGGCACGGGTTTTCCCGCCTATTTGCATATTCAGGATACCCGTCGATACTGATAATGGGCGTTGTGCCCCAGAGGCTAATTTGGTGTGGTTGCGAATATCATGGCTGAGCAGCAAAACAACGCGACAAATCGATTTAATCAGTTGAACTTCCAGCAAAAATTGGGAGCTGCAGTGGGTATTGCGGCGCTCTTCGCCCTCATCGCCGGGATGTGGATGTGGGGACAGACGCCCGATTACCGCGTCCTGTACAGCAACTTGACCGATCGCGACGGCGGCGCAATCATCGAATCGCTGCAGCAAATGAACATCCCGTACAAGTTTGCCGAAGGCGGCGGTGCGCTGATGGTGCCATCCAATATGGTGCATGAGGCGCGCCTGAAGCTGGCTTCGCAGGGACTGCCCAAGGGCGGAAATGTCGGTTTCGAATTGATGGATAACCAAAAATTCGGAATCACCCAGTTCGCAGAACAGGTCAATTACCAGCGAGCGCTCGAAGGCGAACTGGCCCGAACGGTCGAGAGCATCGACGCCGTGGCCGCCGCGCGCGTTCACCTGGCCATCCCCAAGCCCAGTGTATTCATCAAGGATCAGCAAAAACCCAGCGCGTCGGTTGTCATCCGGCTGCAGGGCGGCAGGGTGATCGACTCTGCCCAGGTCAGTGCGATAGTCCATCTGATATCCAGCAGCGTGCCGGACCTGTCTGCCAAGAACGTGACCGTAGTCGACCAGAACGGCACGCTGCTAAGCGCCAGCCATGACGGCAGCAGCAATGACGCGCTGGACCCGACCCAGCTGAAATACGTGAAACAGGTTGAACAGGGATATATCGACCGCATCAATGCACTCCTGATCCCGATTTACGGGGCAAACAATGTGCGCGCCCAGGTGTCTGCCGATATTGATTTTACGCGGACCGAACAAACCTCCGAGATTTACACGCCCAATCCAACCCCGGCCTCGCAAGTGATACGCAGTCAGCAAAACAGCCTGTCGTCAAGCACTTCACCGGCGAACGGTGGCATCCCGGGCGCGCTGACCAACCAACCCCCGGTTCCGGCTACCGCGCCCATTGCGGCGGGCAGAACTGCCGGCAACCCTTCCGCCAGCACGGCGGGTCCGTCCAGCACGCAGAAGGATTCCACAATCAATTACGAGGTGGACCGCACCATTAGCCACACCGTGGAACCGGTCGGATCGATCAAGCACCTGTCGGTTGCGGTGGTCATCAACGGCAACCGCACGGTGATCGGGGCCGACGGCAAAAGCATCGAAAAGCCGCTGAGCAATGCGGAACGTGATCAGATCAACAATCTGGTGAAAGACGCGGTCGGTTTCAACCCGAAACGCGGCGACAACATCAATGTTCAGATCGCGCCATTCACCGAAATCAAGGAAGTCGTTTCGAATATACCGGTCTGGAAGCAGCCATTCGTGATCGAACTGGCAAAAGATGCGATCAAATATTCCTTGATCGCACTCGGGATGCTGTTCGTTATTTTTGGTATCATCAGGCCGGCATTGCGCAACTTGCTTGCCCCGCTGAGCGATACCGGCGGTTTCGAAGCCAGCGAAGCGCCCGGTGCCGTCAACGGCGCGCAGCTGTCTTCCGCCTCGGCACCCTATGAGCAGAGCCTTCAGGTCGCACGCCAGATTGCGCAGCAGGAACCCAAGATCGTAGCCAGCGTGATCAAGGAGTGGGTTAACGAATGACGACCGGCGTCGAAAAAAGCGCAATACTTCTGATGACGCTTGGCGAAAGCGAGGCCGCTGCCGTGTTGAAATATCTGGAACCAAGGGAAGTGCAAAAAATCAGCACGGCCATGGTTCACCTGAAGAACCTGGGTCGGGAGGAAATTGCCGGCGTCTTCCAGGATTTCCTTACTGCAACCTCCGATAAAACCACCATCGGGATGGATTCCAGCGACTATATCCGCGGCATGCTGACCCAGGCGCTGGGCGACGACAAGGCGAGCGGCCTGCTCGACCGCATCATGAACAACAGTGACACCAGCGGCATTGAAAGCCTGAAGTGGATGGATCCAGGCGCCGTGGCGGAAATGATCAGCAATGAACATCCGCAGATCATCGCGACCATACTGGTGCACCTTGACCCGGATCAATCCGCCGCCATCCTGAAAATGATCCCCGAACGCACCCGCAACGATGTATTGCTGCGCATCTCCACGCTGGACAGCGTCCAGCCGGTCGCGCTGCGCGAACTCAATGACGTGCTGGGCAAGCTGATGTCCGGTGGCGCGACCGGCAAGAAAAACCTCAAGGGGGGGGTGGGCGCAGCCGCGGAAATCCTCAACTATATGGGTAATGTGCTGGAAGCAGAAATGATTGAAAATGTGCGCAACTTCGATCCCGACCTGGCACAGAAGATTGAAGACAAAATGTTCATCTTCGAGAATATTCTGGAAATTGAAGACCGCGGCATCCAGCTAATCCTTCGCGAAGTGCAATCCGAGTCGCTGATCGTCGCACTCAAGGGTGCGAGCGAGGAACTGCGCGAGAAAATATTCAAGAACATGTCGCAGCGCGCCGCGGAAATGATGCGCGAAGACCTCGAATCAAAGGGACCGGTAAAACTCAGCGAAGTTGAGTCGAATCAGAAGGAGATACTCAAGATAGTGCGCCGCCTGTCAGATGAAGGGCAGATATCACTGGGCGGGAAGAATGAGGAAGCGTATGTCTAGCACCGTGATCCCCAAGGAACAGCTCACCGCATTTGAACGCTGGGAATTGGCCTCATTCGATTCGGATGCGGCCAGCACTGTCCCGCATAACGCGCAAAAGAAATCCAGCCTGACGACCGTTGCCGAAGTGGAGAACATCCGGCAACAGGCACACGATGAAGGGCGGGAAGCGGGCTATGCAGCGGGTGAACAGCAGGCCCGCGGCGAAGTGCAAAAGATTAACGGACTGATGCAAAGCCTCCAGGACCAGTTAAACCAGACCGACCAGCTAATTGCCCAATCGCTGCTTGACCTGTCGCTGGAAATCGCGCGCAAGATGGTGTCCGAAACCCTGCAGGTGAAACCGGAAGTGATACTGAAGATCGTCAGCGATGCAATCGGCAATCTGCCGCATTTCAACCAGAATGCCCATTTGATTATGCATCCCGAAGATGCGGAACTGGTTCGCCAGCACATGGGTGAACAGCTGTCCCATTCGGGATGGAAAATTTTTACTGATCCGCAAATCAGCCGTGGCGGGTGCCGCGTCGAAACCGCTAACAGCAACATCGATGCCACCACCGAAGCACGCTGGAAAAACATCGTCGAATCGCTCGGGCAGGACAAGTCATGGCGGGCGTGATTTCGCACAGCCTGCGCTGGCGCGACTTTCTCGATGAAAGCCGGGAATACGTGGCGAACTGCAATCCGATGCCCCCCAGCGGCCACCTGACCAAGGTTACCGGCATGGTAATGGAGGCAGTCGGCCTGAAAATGCCGGTTGGCAGCACCTGCGCAATCCATCTGCCCAACTATGTCGTCGAGGCCGAAGTCGTCGGCTTCTCGGGAGAGCGGCTGTTCCTGATGCCGGAAAACAATGTATACGGCCTGGTCCCGGGCGCGCGCGTGATGCCGATCGAACCGGCCCGCACCTTGACGGTGGGCGGAAACCGCAAGCAGATGCGGCGAATCTCGGATCATGCCAAACATCTGCCGGTCGGCAACATGCTGCTCGGCCGCGTCCTTGATGGTTCAGGAAAGCCGCTGGACCAGCTGGGCGCGTTGCATGACACTGACTCGGCGCCGCTGCAGAGCAGGCCGTTCAATCCGCTGGAGCGTGCCACCATCGACACCGCGCTGGATGTCGGCGTGCGCGCCATCAACAGCATGCTGACCGTCGGACGGGGGCAGCGCATGGGACTGTTTGCCGGCAGCGGTGTCGGCAAGAGCGTGCTGCTCGGCATGATGGCACGCTACACCAGCGCAGATGTGACGGTGGTCGGACTGATCGGGGAACGCGGCCGGGAAGTCAAGGAATTCATCAATGACATACTCGGCAAGGAAGGCATGGCGCATTCCGTCGTCGTCGCCACCCCGGCGGACACCTCGCCGCTGATGCGATTGCAGGGCGCAGCTTACGCCACGACGATCGCCGAGTATTTCCGCGACCAGGGAAGGAACGTCCTGCTGATCATGGATTCGCTCACCCGATTCGCCATGGCACAACGCGAAATCGCGCTGGCGGTCGGGGAACCGCCCGCCACCAAGGGTTACCCGCCTTCCGTATTCGCGAAGCTGCCCCAACTGGTCGAGCGTGCCGGGAACGGCCTGGAAAACAGCGGTTCGATCACGGCCTTCTATACCGTCCTGACCGAAGGGGACGACCAGCAGGACCCGATCGCGGACAGTGCGCGCGCCATCCTCGACGGTCATATCGTGATGTCGCGCAAGCTGGTCGAGCAGGGACATTACCCTGCGATCGATGTCGAAGCGTCGATCAGCCGTGTAATGACCCGCCTGGCCTCGCCGCAACATCTTTCCGCGGTGCAGCGCTTCAAGCATATGTATTCGCTATACCAGCGCAACCGCGACCTGATCAGCGTGGGTGCCTATGTCAGCGGCACCAACCCGATGCTGGACGAGGCGATCGAACTTTATCCGCGGATGGAACAATTCCTGAAACAGGATATGTTCCAGCGCGAATCCTATGAATCGAGCGTCTCCCAGCTGGATGCTTTATTTGCTGCTGCACAATGAACCGCCTTCACCCTGCAAACTAATCCTTGCAAACGGCACCTAACCGAATATCGCGATCATGACAAAACAGTTCACATTGCAACCCCTGATGAATCTTGCGAAGCACCAGAATGATTCGGCAACGAGCAAACTGGGAAAGCTGAACAAGCTGCAGCAAAGTGCGCAAAGCAAGCTTGACCTGCTTCTGCAATACCGAAAGGACTACCAGGATCGCCTGCAAACGTCGACGCAAACCGGAATCAATCCGACCGAATTGCGCAATTTCCAGCAATTCATCAACAAGCTCGACCAGGCCATCAGCCAGCAACTCAAGCTGGTCGCCCAAAGCCGGGATTCGACACGTGCCGGGCGCGGCGAATTCGATATGGCACAGCGCAAGCTGAAATCGCTGGATGTACTGCAGCAACGCCACATCGAAACCCAGAAGAAAATCGCCGCCAAGTCTGAACAAACCGCGACGGATGAACATACCGGCAGAAATGCCGCCTACAAGGCCATCAATAACGAAGAGCAGAACTGACCAACAATGGAGTGACGTCATGACCAGTTTGCCAATATTACGCAACAGCGCACCTTCCTCCGCAAGAGGCGCATCGGCCGATACCGCGTTGACACGAGGCGACCAGGCCGCACCCGCGGGCATGATTGCATCCGCCGCGCAGCCTGGCGGCGCACAGGGCAGCCAGGTTCCCACAGCCTTTTCGGCCCTGCTGGCACTTCATATTGGCGGAGAATTCGGGGCCGGTTCAGTTGCCGGGAAGGCGCCCGCCGCCGATAGCGCCGCAACGGTTGACAATACCGACCCGGGCGCAAAGAATGCGCACGACCAGAACGCCGCTGATCCCGGTATTCCCGGCGATCAGGCCAATCCGCTGGCCGCGATGCTGCTGTTGCCTTCCACGGCAGAAAACAAGCCGGATTTGGCCAGGCTCCCGCAAAACAACACTGCCGGACAGAACATCGCCGAAACGCTGCAACAATCGGCCAGCAAACCAGCAAACAATCCAGAAGACAAACCCGCAGGAATGACAATCGCTATACCGAAGGCAAACGAGGTGGATTCGTCCGCGCATGTTCCGCTTGCTTCGGTTGCGTCCAGCCATGCGGCATTAGGCGCCGCAACCGCAATCCATGCACATGGCATCCAAGGCGACACAAAATTGGACAAGCCGGTTACGGCAGTTCCGGGGATGAACGGCGGCATATCCGGCGGCATAACTGGCGGCATATCCACCAGCAGCACTGCGAATGCCGATCAAAACATATCCTCCCCGTTGGGAAGCAGCAGCTGGGCGAACGAGTTCTCGCAAAAGATCGTCTGGATGAGCAACCAGCAGAACCACAGCGCCGAGCTGCACTTGAATCCGCCGGATCTGGGGCCGCTGACCGTCGTCATGAAAATGTCCGACAACCAGCTGACTGCCCAGTTCACTTCTCCCCATGGCGCAGTGCGGGACGCGGTAGAAAGCGCGCTGCCCAGACTTCGCGAAGTGCTGGCCGACAACAACATTATGCTGGGCAATGCCACGGTCAGCGATCAGCCACCCCGCGACCGGAACAGCGGAAGCGATCTGCAGCAGGAATCCGGCAGCGCGGCGCCGCGAGAAATTTCCTATCAAGCGATCGAGTCGAACACCGGATTGCAGTCAGGCGCACCGACGCTGCCAGTGCGCCGCCATAACGGGATGCTGGATACCTTTGCCTGAGCGCGAAACCCAAATTGGGGGGTAATTTCAGCGTTAATCGGGTTATCATTCGGTGCAGTATTATCGATAATCCAAACGTAGAAAAGGACGGAAAATATGGCTACTGCAGCAAAACCCGGAGCTGGCAAAGGCGCTTCGGCGACAGATAAGAATGATGCGCCAGCGGTGAAGGGCGGCAAGAAAAAGCTGGTCTTCATCATTTTGGCGCTGCTGCTGGTCGGTGGAGGGGGCGCTGCTGCATATTACTTTCTGATGAAACCCGCTGACAGTGCCAAGGAAGTGAAAAAGGCAGCGCCGGCACCGAAATATGTCGCATTGGGCACGTTTACCGCCAACCTGGTCCACGAAGACAGCGATCGCTATTTACAGACTGCGATTACGATCAAAATTACCAAGCCCGAACTCGAAGAGCAAATCAAGGCGAAAAATCCTGAAATTCTGGACCACCTGAACATGCTGCTTTCGAGCCAGCGGCCTTCGGTACTCGCCACCATTGCCGGCAAGCAAAAACTCGCCAGGGATATCAAGGCACAAATCGAAATGGTATTGGGATTGCGCAGTGGCGTCCCGGAAAACACCCCGGTACAACCTGCATCGGCCCCGCTCGAAACCCAGCCCCCGCAACCCGACACGGGCATCAATGAAGTGCTGTTTACCTCATTCATCATCCAATAGGGAAAATGAGCGAATTTCTCTCACAGTCGGAAGTCGATTCGCTGCTCCAGGGCGTTACCGGGGAAGCGGAAGATGCGTCCGAACATGCCGATGCCGCGCCGGGCGAGGTGCGTCCCTATAATCTTGCTTCGCAGGAACGCATCGTGCGCGGCCGCATGCCGACGATGGAAATTATCAACGAGCGGTTCGCGCGACTGCTGCGGATCGGCTTGTTCAACTTCATCCGGCGCACCCCTGAAATCTCGATCGGTCCGGTGCGCGCCTTGAAATTCGGCGAATTTGTTCGCAACCTGCACGTGCCGACCAACCTGAATATCATCCAGGCCAAACCGTTGCGCGGCAATGGACTGTTCATATTCGATCCAAACCTGGTATTTCTGGTGGTGGACAACATGTTCGGCGGCGACGGCAGATTCCATAATCGTGTCGAGGGCCGCGAATTCACCCAGACCGAACACCGGATTATCCAGAAACTGATCGCGGTCGCTTTTGAAAATTACGAGAAAGCCTGGGAAAACGTCCAGCGGCTTAAATTCGAATTCGTGCGCTCGGAAATGAATCCGCAATTCGCCAACATCGCCACCCCCAACGAGGTGGTGATCGTGACCACTTTTGACATCGAACTGGGCGGCAACGGCGGCGCGTTCCACATCTGCATGCCCTATTCGATGCTGGAGCCGGTCAGGGATTTGCTGTACAGCACCATACAGGGCGAGCATGTCACCATGGATCACCGCTGGCTGCAATTGCTGTCAAGGCAGGTGCAATCAGCGAACATCGAACTGGTCGCCATGCTCGGACAGGCGACCGTCACGCTGGACCAGGTTCTCAAAATGCGGGCCGGCGATATCGTCCCGCTGGAAATCGGCGAACACATCACCGCATCGGTGGATGGCGTGCCGGTAATGGAATGCAAGTACGGCGTCTTCAATAATCAATATGCGTTGAGAGTCGAAAAGATGATCTCGACCAAGGAAGGAGAAGGACATGTCTGATGAAATTGCAGAAAACGAAGCCATCACCGCGGATGACTGGGGAACGGCCATGGCCGAGCAGGAAGGGAATGCCGGGGCCGCCAAGCCGGCGACTTTCGAGCAATTCGGGGCCGGAGGCGGCGGAACCTCCCAGAACGATCTGGACATGATCCTGGACATCCCGGTGCAACTGTCCGTCGAGCTTGGCCGGACCAAAATGCCGATCAAGCATTTGCTGCAGCTGGCCCAGGGCTCGGTTGTCGAACTGGCGGGCATGGCCGGGGAGCCGCTGGACGTAATGATCAACGGATTCCTGATTGCACAGGGCGAGGTCGTGGTGGTCAACGATAAACTCGGCATCCGCCTGACTGACATCATTACCCCATCCGAGCGGCTGCACCGCCTGAACAAATAGCATGCGCGGCAGATTGTGCTATTGCCTTGCGGTGATCCTGCTGATGGTGCCGGCCTTGGCACCCGCCGCAGACTTGACGCGCCCGGCATATGTCCCGCCGCCTCCGGCAGTCAGTTCCGGCAGCCTCGTGCAGATTGTTTCCAGCCTGTTTCTGGTGCTGGCCGTGATTTTCCTGGTGGCCTGGCTGCTGAAACGGGTGAATGTGACGCAGCTGGGCGCAGGCACTCAGCTCAAGGTATTGGGCAGCGTCGCGATCGGTCACCGCGAACGCATCGTACTGGTCGAAGTGAATGAAACCTGGCTGGTGGTCGGGGTCGGACCCGGCCAGATACGCAATTTGCATACCCTGCAGAAGGATGAATTGCAGAACCCGGGAAACCACGCTCCCGCCCCGCTTTCAACCGACCGCAAGTTTGCAAACCTGCTTTCTTCGCTATTACGCCGCTAGACCCGACAGGAATGACGATGCACCGCAACTTCTTTACCCTGCTGATGCTGTTTCTTGCGCTGTGCGGCACAGCGCAGCCGGCTTGGGCTGAAATTAGTTTCCCGGCGCTGACCGCCTCTTCCTCATCCGCGGCGGGTGTTCAGACCTACAGCCTGAGCCTGCAACTTCTGCTGCTGCTCACCTCGCTGAGTTTCCTGCCGGCCGTCCTGCTGATGATGACCGGGTTTACCCGGATCATCATCGTGCTGAGCCTGCTGCGTTCCGCGATCGGCACCCCCACCGCCCCGCCCAACCAGGTGCTGATCGGCCTGGCCCTGTTCCTGACCTTCTTCGTGATGGCGCCGGTGTTTGACAAGGTTTACACGGATGCCTACGTGCCATACAGCGAAAACAAGATCAGTTTTCAGCAGGCAATCGAAAATGGCAGCGCGCCGATGAAAACCTTCATGCTGCGGCAAACCCGCGAAGCCGACCTCGCCCTGTTCGTCAAGATATCCAACAGCGAACCGCTGCAAAGTGCCGATCAGGTACCGATGCGCATCCTGGTGCCCGCATACGTGACCAGCGAACTGAAAACCGCGTTTCAGATCGGATTCGTGGTGTTCATTCCCTTCCTCATCATCGACATGGTGGTTGCCAGCGTGCTGATGTCGATGGGCATGATGATGGTGTCGCCGGCAATCATTTCCCTGCCTTTCAAGATCATGCTGTTCGTGCTGGCCGATGGGTGGAATCTGATCATCGGCTCCCTGGCGAAAAGCTTCTATACCTGACCGAAATGACTCCCGAAACCGTTGTTACCATTGGACAGCAGGCGGTCGAAATGACGCTGATGATCTCTGCCCCGCTGTTGTTGACCGCGCTGGCCGTCGGCCTGATCGTCAGCATTTTCCAGGCCGCCACGCAAATCAACGAGATGACCCTGTCATTCATTCCGAAGCTGCTGGGTATCTTTGTCGTAATGATGCTTGCCGGCCCGTGGATGGTAAACACCATGGTGGATTACATCACGCGCCTGTTCGGAAATATCCCCTGGATGATTGGCTGAACTATTGTGCAAAATTCCGGGAATGGACGTTGTGCAGGCGCAATCAGGCCGGTCCCCTGTCGTAACAGCTGCCAGGACACAACATGATCAGCTTCACCAGCACGCAGCTTGACGGCTGGCTCGCCGCGTTCATCTATCCCCTGGCGCGCATCCTGGCCATGATTGCGAGCTCGCCGATACTCGGCAACAAGCAAATCCCGGTGCGCATCAAGGTCGGCTTATCCGTTCTGCTCACCATCATCATTGCGCCGACCATCACGGCAATGCCGCAGGTCGCGGTTGGTTCCGTGCCGGGGCTGATGATCATGATCCAGCAAATCATCATCGGCACGGCATTGGGATTCACCATCAGCCTGATATTCAGTGCGGTGGAAATGGCGGGTGAAATTGCCGGACTGCAGATGGGTCTCGGATTCGCGAGCTTTTACGATCCGGTCAACGCGGTTAACTCGGCGATTATCGCGCAATGGCTGGGTATCATCGCTGTGTTGGCGTTTCTTGCGCTGAATGGACACCTGTACATGATTTCGGCGCTTGCCGAAAGCTTTCAAACGCTCCCGATCGGCAGCATGATGTCAGCCCAGGGCTATGACGGGATTGCGCATTGGGGATCGAGCATATTTATCTACGCGCTGCAGATTTCCCTGCCGGTACTGGCTGCCCTGCTGATCACCAACAGCGCCCTTGGGGTACTCACTCGCGCCGCACCGCAACTCAACATATTCGCGGTCGGCTTTCCGATTACCCTGGCGATCGGTTTCTTCGTGCTGGCGCTCTCGATACCCTATTTCTCGCCTGTGATGGACCAGCTTACCCGTACAGGGATAGCCACCGCGCTCAGGCTGATCGCACCGGCCCGCTGACCCGTCACTTCAGATAATTGAACAGGGAGAGGGTCGAAACCGCGGCAAACGACTGCTGCGCGGCCTGCAACCCCATTTTCTGCTGGGTCAGATCGCTGATCGCCTTGGTCATGTCCACATCCTGCAATTGCGACAGGGCCTGCTTGTACTGCAACCCGAGACTGTCGCCCGTCGTCTGCAGCGAGCTTATCTCGTTCAACCGCGAACCCATGGACGAACGGGTCGTCAGTACCACGTTGAGCGCATTGTCCAGACTGTCCAGCGCATGATTAAGATTGTTGTCCAGGCTGGTTGACCCGCCGTTTGCAGGAATTGCCACAGGCGAATTCAGCGTCGTGATCAAATCCGAAATCGTTTTGAAAATGCTTTCGTTCACGCTCGGCGTGACCGAGAACGTGTCGCCGCTGGCCGGCGTACCCTGAATGGCAACCTGCATGCCGCCAAAACTGATTGAACCGCCGTCGGTATACGGAACGCGGCCGGTTGTCGGCGGTGCAGGCAGGACCTGCGTCGCCATGGTGGTATCGGTCACCGTGTATCCCGGTGACGTCACGGTAAAAGTGTCTCCGGCAGCAAACGGCGTCGCGCCATCCTTGATATTGAATTGCAACCCGTCGAAGCTGATGCTCTGGCCGCTGGCATATGGCTGTGCGGTCATGCCTGCAACAGGCAGTCCGGTGGTGGTATTGGTCACGCTGAAAGTCGTACCCCCAGCGCCGAAAACCACGCTGTAGTCATTACCGGTCACGGCGGCCTGGCTGATGACCGTCGGGGTGCTGATGGCTCCGTTACCGGTATTTCCGGCGGCCGCCTGCGCGGTTAATCCGCCGAATGCGATGGAGTAACTATCCCCGTTGATCGCCGCCGGATCAAGCACCGATCCCGAATTGATGATTCCGGTTCCGGTATTGGCCGCGGCGGCCTGTGCGACAAAGGTTCCATTGCCGTTCTTGATGCGCATGAAAATATCCGCACCCGAATCGCTCGATGCAACCTGCCGCGATGCACTGACCTGGACATTGCGCTGACCGCTGTCGCCGAAATAGCTTATTCCTGCCGGGGTATTGGCAAACGGCTGGGTTCTCGCCTGAAATCCTGAAAACAGATAGTTGCCGGCGCCGTCGGTACTGTTGGCCAGGCCGATTAGGTCCTGCAATTGGCCGCTTAACTGTGTCGCAAGACTGGCGCGATCGCTGTTGTTGTATGAACCGTTACCCGCATCTACCGCCGTGGATTTCACCGCTTGCAGCAGATCCGTCACGCTCTGCAAAGTGCTTTCGGCAAGGGACAGACTGGATTGGGCCGCGTTGCGATTCGTGGTGTATTGCGTATTGGTCGCATCGGACTGGCTGACCATCAGTGCCTGGGCGGCGGCGGCGGGATCATCCGACGCGGTCAGTATCCGCTGTCCCGTCGAAATCTGCTGCTGGGTTTTCAGGATCAGCGATTGCTGCTGGCCCATGCCCGCAACGCTGCTGTCGAACATGGTACTGGTACTAAGACGCATCATGCACCTACTTTCCTATGGACAACAGGGTATCGAACATCGTGGTTGCGATTTGCAACGCCTTGGCAGCCGCCTGGTAGGCATTCTGAAACTGGATCAGGTTCGCCGCCTCTTCGTCCAGGTTGACGCCGGAAACCGACTGCTGCGATGCGACCGTCTGGGTCACCAGATTATCCTGCGCCTGGCTGGTCGCGCCAATTTCCTGAGCCTTTGAACCGACATCCCCGACCAGTTGACTGTAAAGCGCGCCCAGACTCGCGGTTCCATTCGCCATCAGGTTCTGTGTTTGCATTCCGGCCATCAGCAGCGCATTGCGGTTATCGCCGACCGCATTGGTATTGGTTGCAACATTGAATACATCGCCCGAAGCAGGCGTTCCGGATAATTGCACGGTCCAGCCGTTGTAGCTGATGCTGCTGCCCGGCGTGTAAGGTACATTGGTCGGATTCCCGGTCCCGGTCCCGGTCACGTTATAGGTCGTCGGGGGATTATTGAAAGCGATGCTGACCGGCTGTTGCAGATTCAGGTCCGTCAGGGGATGTGCCGGATCCGGTGTGACCGGCGGGGGGGGATTTACCGTACCGCTGCTGATCGTGCCGGAACCGGTGTTGGCCAGCGCCGCACTGCCGTTGATCGGGGCGGCTGCGGCGATACTGGCCGGATCACCTGTCAGCAGCGCGATGTCTCGTGCGCCGTTTGCCGTGGGGCGTATCACGAAACTGTCGCCCGCCGCCATCGCACCGGAGGTAATGCTGACGGTAAATCCATCGACTGCCGCAGAAGGGCTTAACGGACCCGCGCCAAGATTGGTCACGGTATTGTCCGATAGTCTCAGCATCGAATAATTGGCGCCATCGTACTGGAGCCGGTAGTTGCTGGTAGTCAGGCCCGAAACATCGGTGATCGTGCCGGTAACGCTTGCGGTACCGGTATTGTTGGCATTCGGCGTGACTTGCGGCACGGCAACATTGAACAGGTTGGCACCGAGCGCTCCGTTCAGATCCTGGCCCAGTTGATTCTGCTGATTGAAGCTGGCAGCCAATCCGATCGCAACGCGACCGAGCGCATTACGCGCCGGCTCAAGGCTCTGATCCCTGAAATTGAGCAGCGCACCCAGGCTTCCGCCCTGCAAATCGCTTTGTTGCAGGGTGATGGTCGCGGTATTTGCCTGATAGGCAATATCCAGTTTGGTCGGGTCGCTCGCCGATGGAACGGCCTTCAGGGTTATCGACTGGTTTCCCATCACCAGCGCCTGGCCGTTGCCGATAAACACGCTGACGGAACCGTCAGATTGCTTCACGGTTGAGGTCTGGATGATTTGATTCAATTGGTTGATCAACTGGTCGCGCTGATCAAGCAGATCATTGGGCTGCTGCCCCGCCAGGCCCCCGCTTGTCGCCAGTTGGATGCTGCTGTTCAATGCGGCAATCTGCCGGGCATAACTATTGATATTGGTAACGCTGTCGTTGATTTGTCCGTTCAGGCCGGTAGCGATGGATGTCAATTGCTGATCAATGGTCTGAAAACTGTTGACCACCGTCTGCGCACTGCCGAGGAATGCCTGCCGCGACGGGGTGTCGCCCGGATTGTTGGCCACCCCGTTCATGCCATTAAACAAATTCTGCATCGCGGTCGAAATCCCGGAGGTGGGATTGGAAAACATGTTGTCGATCTGCGAGATTGAGGTGTTATACGTCGACAGGTAGCTGGCCTGGGTCTGGACCTGCAGCACCTGGGAGGTCAGGAACTGGTCATAGATCCTTCTCACCCCGGTAATATCCACTCCCTGTCCGAGAAAACCGGAACCGAATTGCTGTGCAACCGCCGGGCTGAGCAAAACCTGCTGGCGGGAATACCCCGGCGTGCTGGCATTGGAAATATTGTGTTCTGTCGTGGCGATTTCATACTGGGCAGCGTTCATGCCCGTCAAAGCAGCAGTAAAAATGTTGGTTGTCATGAATTTCCCTCGGCCGTTCCTGTCGCGCCGTCGACTACTTTATCGGCATCAATTTTGAAATCTTTAGCGCTATCTTGGCGGACCGGAATCAGCCGGATTTCCCCAGCGCCGCAGGGTGCTGGGCCGCCGGCAGACGCGACGCTTCGCCCGTCGCTGCAGCCTTCGCATTTCCCGCCTGGACATCCAGGGTGCGGCCAAGCTGCTTGACCATGATGTCGGCGAGACCGATACCCCGATTCGCCATGCTCTGTGCCAGCTGCTGATCCAGCATGCCGGTATACATTTTGGTTTGCTGATTATCCAGCACGCCGTCCTGCGGGGTTGCGTCGCGCATGCTCTTCAGCATCATGTTCAGAAACACCGCCTCGAATTGCTGGGCAGCGGCCTTGAGCGCCTTGTCCGGCGACTTGCTGGCTTCGGCGCGCAGCCGATCCAGGCTGTTCGCATCGATCGCCAGTTGCGAAGCCGGATTGGGAGGAACCGCCATTCAGATGATCTCCAGTTCCGCGCGCAGCGAGCCCGCCGACTTCATCGCCTGCAGGATAGCCAACAGGTCCTGGGGCGTCGCGCCGATCGAATTCAGCGCGTTGACTACATCGCTCAACGAAACGCCGTTGGGCAGCTCCACCAGACCGCCCTTCTCCGATTTCACGTCGATCGTGGTATTTCCGGTTACCGCGGTTTGCCCGCGGGAAAGCGGATTGGGCTGGCTCACCGAATTGTCGGTGTTGATCACCACGGTCAGGTTGCCATGTGCAACCGCGCAGGGTTGCAAAGTCACCGCCTGGTTCATCACCACCGAACCGGTTCGCGCATTGATGATGACCTTGGCAATGCCTTCCGCCGGCACGACTTCAAGATTTTCGATTCTGGAAATGAAGGCCACGCGCTCGCTGCCTGCCGGAGCGCGCACCTGTATCATGCGTCCGTCCTGTGCAGAAGCGAGGCCGGGTGCAACCTGGCCGTTGATTACGTCAACGATCCGCGCGGCCGTGGTGAAATCCGATGTGTTCAGTTCCAGGTTGATGAAATCGCCCTGGCCCAATATCGTCGGAACGGCTCGTTCGACGGTAGCGCCGGAAGGAACCCGGCCAACGCTAAGATGGTTCACCTGCACCGATGAACCGCCTGAAGAAGCACCCACCCCACCGACCAGTAAATTGCCCTGCGCAATCGCATAAATCTGTCCGTCCGTACCCTTGAGCGGGGCCATCAACAGCGTGCCGCCGCTCAGGCTCTTGGCATTGCCGATCGAAGATGCGGTTACATCGATGGTCTGCCCGGGCTTGGCAAAGGGAGGCAGCATCGCGGTTACCACCACCGCAGCCACATTCTTGAGCTGCAGGCTGGTGCTTTGCGGCATGTTCACCCCCATCTGCGACAGCATGGTGATGATGCTCTGCACCGTGAACGGCGTCTGCGTGGTCTGGTCGCCGCTGCCGTCCAGCCCGACAACGATGCCGTAACCGATCAGCTGGTTGTCACGCACCCCCTGTATGCTTGCCAGGTCCTTGATGCGTTCTGCGGAAGCGGCAAATGGACAAAGCAACCCAATTCCCAGAAGTAAATATATCAGCCGTTTCATTGTTATCTCCATTCAGAAGCCTGCTTATCCTAGAACGGCAAAACCGACTGGAAGAACCTTCCCAGGAATCCCAACGACTTTGTATCGTTTATGAATTGACTCATCGCACCTGCATTCTTGTATTCGAGATGCGCGTCCGCAACCTGTGTGGATGAGACGGAATTCAGGTTGGTGATCGATACCGGATTGACCACACCTGAAAAACGGATGTATTCGTCGCTGTTGTTCAGGGACACCTGCTTTTCACCGCTGACCAGCAAATTGCCGTTTGACATCACCTTGATCACCGTCACTGAAATCGTGCCGGTCAAATCCACGCTGGCTGCACCCGTTCCCGTCGTCGCGGTCTTGCTGCTGCTGCTGCTGGTAACCGGCAACGCATTAAACAGTGACGGCAGGTTGGCGTTAACATCGTTCGAGGTGCTGGAACCGCCGCTGGATTGCCTCGCCCCGGTGGTATTTTCCTGGATGACGATGGTCAGGGTATCGCCGACTTCGCGAGCACGCTTGTCCTCAAACAGGGCATGTTGATCCGTTCCGGGATGGAATATCGCCCCGTCGGCCGGAAGGACGACCTGCCTGTCAACGGGCAGGGCAGTCATCGGTTGCTGGACACGGGTGGGCGGCGTCATGGAACAGCCCGCAAGGACCAGCAACATTCCTGCCATAAATTGTCTACGCATCACTTAACCTCTGCATCCGTCCTGAAGCCGATTTCCCATTACATGTTGGTCAATTTCTGCAACATCTGATCCGAAGTCGTGATCGCCTTGGAATTAATCTCGTACGCACGCTGGGTCTGGATCATGTTGACCATTTCTTCCACCACATTGACATTCGAGGTTTCCACATAATTCTGATTCAGCAATCCGCTGCCATTGGTGCCCGGTACCGTGGTACTCGGCGTTCCGGATGAAGCCGTCTCCTGGTACAGGTTCGAGCCCATGCTTTGCAGGCCGCCCGGATTGATGAATGTCGCAAGTTGGATATTGCCGATCTGAACCGGCGCGGCCACGCCCGCCTGTGTGACCGAAACGGTTCCGTCCTGGGCAATGGTAACGGACACGGCATTTGCCGGAATGGTAAGGCTGGGCTGAACCGGGAAGCCGCTGGCGGTGACCAGCTGCCCCTGGCTGTCGGTCTGAAACGAACCATCCCGGGTATAGGATGTTGTGCCGTCTGGCATCAGGACCTGGAAGAAACCGGCACCTGAAATGGCCACATCCAGAGGATTGCCGGTCTGCGACAGGTTGCCCTGGGTCATCAGCCGTTCGGTCGCGACAGGACGCACACCGGTGCCGATCTGCAGGCCGGATGGGATCTGGGTTTGTTGCGACGACTGCGCGCCCGGCTGGCGCAGCGTCTGGTACAGCAGGTCCTCGAACACCGCGCGCGATCCCTTGAAGCCATTCGTGCTGACGTTGGCAAGGTTGTTGGCAATCACGTCCATCTGCGTTTGTTGCGCATCCAGACCCGTTTTGGCAATCCACAATGAACGTATCATGATCCTGTCCTTATACCGTTAGGGAATATTCAACTGGCAACTGTCAGCACCGCGGTGGCATGCTGGGCGTTGGTATCCGCGGTTTGCAGCATCTTCATCTGCATGTCGAAATTGCGCGCCAGCGAAATCATGTTTACCAGGGCATCCACCGGGTTCACATTGCTGGTTTCCAGACTTCCCGGCGCGACCTCGATGTTGGCATCTGCTTTTGCGGGCAAGCCGTTTTTCTGGCGAAACAGTCCGTCTCCCCCCCGGTCCAGTCGAGCGACCGGCGGATTGACCAGTTTCAACCGGCCCACAATCACGACCTCGGTCGCGTTGCTGCCGCTCGGAACTGTTGAAATCGTGCCGTCCTTGGCGATTGTCACCTCGGTGTCGGGCGGAATGGTGATCGGGCCGGTATCGCCAAGCACGCTCAATCCGGTCTGGGTCTGCAGTATGCCGTTCGGGCTTACCTTGAAACTGCCGTCGCGGGTATAGGCTTCCTTGCCGTCGGCGCCCTGTACCGCGATCCAGCCCGAACCCTGCACCGCCACATCCAGGGGATTGCCGGTTTGCTGGATTGCACCCTGGCTGTAGTCCGAGCCGACCGTGGCATCGACCACGAAGGTGCGCGTCGGCAGGCCCTCGCCCTGCAATGGCACGGCGCGAAAGCTGTTCAACGTCGCACGAAAACCGGTGGTGCTGGCATTGGCCAGATTTTCCGCCACCGCCGCCTGTTGCTCCAGCACGTGTGACGCTCCGGTCATCGCGGTATAGATCAGCCTGTCCATCGTTTCCTCCTTCGGCGTGCGGTATCAGGATACCGCTGTTGCACCTTTTTGAAATTGGGGGCCAGTTCCATCCTCCAAAATTATCAGCGCAAACTGACCAGGGTTTGCATGATCTGATCCTCGGTCTTGACGGTCTGTGCATTCGCCTGGTAATTGCGTTGCGCGGTGATCATGTTCACCAGTTCGGCGGTCAGATCCACATTGGACTCCTCGACTGCACCGGATTGCAGTACCCCCAGACTGCTCGATCCGGGCACGCCCACCAGCGGCCCGCCGGAGGCGGAACTTTCGACCCACTCATTGTTGCCGGTCGGTTGCAATCCCTGCGGATTGGTGAAATTCGCCAATACCACTTGCCCCAACGGGCGAGACTGGCCGTTGGTATAGCTTCCCAGCACCGTTCCATCGGCGCTGGTGGAAAAGCCGCTCAGGTGACCCGAAGCATAGCCATCCTGGGTCAATGTATTGACGCCGAAGCTTCCGCCATACTGGGTCGTCTGGCCAAATTGAAACGTCAATGTCTGCGCAGCGGCGCCCGCAGGCGTGAAAGATGCCGAAGCTACCTGGCCCAAAGGGGGGCCGACCGGCGCAACCACCTGGCCCAGCGCGTTGAACGAGAGCGTAGTCAGTGGCGTGAGGGGCGGCGCGGAGGGCGGCACGGCAACGCCGTCTATGGTCATGTAGGTATTCCAGTCAGGCGACCCTGCATTGGTTGTCACGGCTGTCGCCGGCACAATCGCCGCCGGTGCTGGCGTGACAGTAAGCGTCGTTCCACTGGTGACGGAAGTGATCGTGTACGTCGTGCCGGACAACGTAACCGTATTCCCGACAGACAGGCCGGCCGTAGAACCCCCGCCAGCCAGTGTCAGCAGGCCCGTCGTATCGATCGTCCCGGTGCCGGCAATGGCGATAGGCTGCCGCTGGAAATATAACGAAGCCACATGGTTCGCACCCAGGCTGTCGTATATCGTCATCGAGGTCGAATTATTGTAGGAACTCGGATCGGTCGGGTTGAACACCGCGGTCGCCGGAACCGTGGCAAGCGCATCGAGATTCACCCCGACCACCGAATTTGCGGATTGTTTCGGTGTCAGGTCTGCCGCGCTGATCTGCAGCGGAACCGGATTCGACTGGACTATCACCCCTGCCGCATTCGGCAGATAGCCCGTTACCATATGCCCCTGGTTGTTCACGATGAAACCGTTTTTATCCAGTTGGAACTGCCCGTTCCGGCTATATACGACCGCACCGTTCGCGTCTACGAGACGGAAAAACCCCTGGCCGCTGATCGCGGTATCCATGGTATTGCTGGTATTGGTGATATTCCCCTGGGTGAATTGCTGCACGACCGCAGACACCTTGCTGCCGGTTCCGACTTGCACTGCACCTCCCCCCGCAAGGGAAGCTGCGTACATATCGGCAAATTGCGCCTGCGATTCCTTGAAGCCGACCGTGCTTGCATTTGCGACGTTATTGCCTATCGTGTCCAGTTGCGTGGACGATGAATTCAGGCCGCTTAATCCCTGCTGAAAACTCATCTTGTTCTCCTTTCGTTAGCTCTATACATCGTGCGGACCCATTATCAACACATCCGAAATCATGAATGACGCGATCAACCCATCCCGTCAGAAAATCTGTACGACCTGCGACATGGTGATCCCTGACAGCTGTCCGACATCCAGCGTGACGCCGCTGGCGTCCTGAGTGACGCTGTTTACAAGGCCATATTGAAGATTTGTGGCTGCCACGCTATTGCCGGCCTGTGTCGCATTGACTGCAAAGGTATAGCTGCCGTCGGGCATCGCAACGCCGCTATTATTGGTGCCGTCCCATCCCATCTGAACGACACCGGCTGGTTGCGCGCCCATATCGATGTTGCGCACCAATGCCCCGTTCGAATCATAAATCGATACCTGCGCATCGTTGACGGCCTGCGGCAACTGAAAACCGCCCAGACCGACACCACTGGCCAGATTGATGGTGTTGCCCGGAACCAGCACACCGTGCCCGATCATCGCGGCGGCCTGCATGGACTGGTTCGAATTTGAAGTGAGGCTGTTGCTCAATGCCTGCAGCGTCGTGTTCAGGTTGTCGATACCGGTCACCGTGCTCAGTTGCGCCATTTGCGAGGTTACTTGCGCGTTATCCATCGGATTGAGCGGGTCCTGGTTCTTCATCTGGGTAACCAGCAGTTGCAGGAAGCGGTTCTGGATATCCGATGCAGATGAAGTTGCGCTGTTCGTTGAACCGGCGCTGGCTGCTGCATTCAATGATGCAAACAGCGCGGCGGCTGACGTTGCGTTTTGCGTACTGTTAACCATGATTATTCCCCTTGTGGATATCGACCGTCCCGGCAATTTCTGCTGAACTGGCAGGCAAAGAAATCTGCATGCTATTGTCCTATGGTCAGCGTCCTGAGCAACAGCGTTTTGGAAGTATTCAGCATTTCCACGTTGTCCTGGTAGGCGCGCGAGGCCGAAATCATGTTGACCATCTCATCCACCACATTGACATTCGGCATGGCCACGTAACCCTGCGCGTTGGCCATCGGTTGCGACGGGTCATAGACCAGTTTCATCGGCGATTTGTCCTCGACCACCGCCGTGACATTCACGCCCTGCGCACCGGCGTCGCCCATCGGGGTCGCGCTGAACACAACCTGCTTGGCCCGGTATGGCTGGCCGTCCACACTGGTGGCACTGTCGGCGTTGGCCAGATTGCTCGCAACCACGTTCAGGCGCTGCGACTGGGCCGTCATCGCGGAGCCGGCCACATTGAATATGTTGAATAGAGACATTATCCACCCTCCTCAAGATTTATGAATGCCGCTCTGATTGATCGTCACTCAAGGTTGAATCGCCGCCTGTATATCCTTCAGTTCATCGCTGACAAATTTGACGCCGGCCTCGTATCGCAGTGCGTTGTCGGCAAACTGGGCGCGCTCCACATCCATGTCAACGGTATTGCCATCGGCGCTCGGCTGAAGCGGCTTGCGGTACATCGCCTGCGTGCCAAGAATCGAAGAACCCGCATTTCCCTGCAAATGCATGGGGGAAGTCTGCGCAACCGGCAATGCATTCCCCGTGCCGGCCAGGGCATTCTGCAGCGCGCTGGCAAAATTGATATCTTTTGCCTTATAGTTCGGGGTATCCGCATTTGCGATGTTTGAAGACAGCAACTCCTGGCGTGCGGCGCGCAGGTTTAATGCGGTCTGCTGGAATCGCAGTGCCTCGTCCAATCGGTTTATCATCTTCACCTCCAGTTCATCCGGTACATCCCTGCTTCAATTGCGTTTACACATGGCGTGCATACTATGTCCGCAGCGATTCATCCTATCTGCCAAATAGCGGCAAATTTATGCTTCAATTCCGGCTTACCGGCCTCTTCCATAAATTGGCGGAAAATCGCACAATGCCCGGCATGAAGCATTTTATATTCATCGCCTGTCTTTTCCTGAGCGGCATGGCCGTGTTAGCCGAACCCGCTGCCGCGGCACAGGATCATGAACAGATCAGGAAGGTCGTTGCCGAATTTGTCGCACAGCAAAGCGCTTCGCTGTCCGGCAAGGCAACCTTCCGAGTGGGGAACATAGATCATCGCATCACACTGGCGACATGCGCCAGAATGGAAGCCTTCCTGCCAGAGGGCAACCGTCTGATCGGCAATACCTCGATAGGTGTACGCTGCATGAAACGTAACGGCTGGAGCATATTCGTTCCGGCACAGATCAAGGTCAAGCTCAATTTGCTGGTCAGCGCGCGGCAGCTGCCTGCGGGCCATACGATCCGGCAGCAGGATCTGGTCAGCCAGACCAACGAGGTTACCCAGATTGAAGGGTTGTCCGACCCCAGGCAGGTCATCGGAAAGGTACTGCGCTTCAGCATCGCCGCTGGGCAGATATTGCGCGAGAACATGCTGCGCCAGCCGTTTACCGTAACCCAGGGACAAATTGTCCACCTGGTTGTGCAGGGAGACGGTTTCAGCATACGCAGCGAGGGAGCCGCTCTGGGCAATGCCGGTGAAGGCAAGAACGTCCAGGTCCGCAGCGGTTCCGGCCGCGTAATCGGCGGGATTGCACAGGCCAACGGCGTTGTGGAAATCGTCCCTTAGTCGAATTTGAGTTTGCTTTCGTGCGCTGTCTGGACTATAAATACGCCTGACTTAGCGGATTTTCCTAAAGTTTTCCGGTTTCATACCGATACAGTGTAATAACAGCGCTGCAGTCCAGCGCACTCAGATTGAGTATGGAGAACATGACCATGAAAATCGACAAGCCCGGCAAACCTTTACCCGCCAGCCCTGCGGGGGAAAATGCCGCGCGCGCACCGGCCAGGGGCGCCGGCCAGCCGCCGTCTGCGCCCGTGTCCAGCAGCACCAGCGTTTCGCTCGGATCCGCGGCAGCCAAGTTGAACAGCCTGGAAGGCAGCATACAGAGCAGCCCGGTTGTCGACGCAAACAAGGTCGCAGAAATCAAGCAGGCCATCAGCGATGGCCATTTCAAAGTCAATTCGGGTGTGGTTGCCGATCAGCTGATCAATACGGTGCGCGACCTGATTGCCCGCGGTAATTAATACTTGGAAAAAAGCAAGGTTACACGGCTGCTCGCCGCTCTGACCGCCGAACAGGCCGGCCTGGCCGGTTTCATATCACTGCTCGAACGCGAGCAGGCGCTATTGGTGGAAAATCTCAGCGACCAGTTGCTCGAACTCGCCGAGAAGAAAACGAACTTTACCCTGGACCTGAACCGGCTGGCACAACAGCGGCTTGCCCTGCTCCAGGAATTCATCCCGCAACTCGGCATGGACAGCATCCAGACGTGGCTGAATGCCCACAGCCCCGAATGCATGGCAGTCTGGCAGAGCATTCTTGATCTGGCAAAGCGATCCCGGCAGCTGAACCGCACCAACGGCGAACTGATACAAATCAAGTTGCGACATAACCAGCAAACGCTTGCTGCGCTGAGCAATGCCGCAAGCAAGGCGAATCTCTACGGCCCGGATGGCCAGCCCGATTTTTCGCCCGGCAGCGGCAGGTCGCTGGGCTGCGGCTGATATTTGAAACACCGCCCGGACCAATGACCACGGCTACTCGCTATCCGGTTCTTTTCTGACCAGGTTCGGTGCCACTATCGTGATGCTCACGCGCCGGTTCTTGTCCCGGTTCTCCGGACTATCGTTTGGAACGAGGGGATGATTCGACGCAAGACCGACTGCGGCCATGCGCTCCCCTGAAACGCCATTCTCGATCATCATCCTGACCACGCTGCTGGCGCGTGCTGAAGACAGCTCCCAGTTGGAAGGGTACTGAGCGGTCTTTATCGGAATATCGTCGGTATGCCCCTCCACCTCAATCGGCAATTGTTCATTGCGCAAAACCGCGGACACCTGGCGCAATATTTCCAGCGCGCCCGGTTGTATTTCCGCCTCGCCGGTTTTGAACAATGAACTTGCCCTGATATCGATAACCACGCCGCGTTTCGTCGAATTGATATCGACCAGTTGCTGGTTGATAAGCGGTGCCAGCACCTTTTTCAGTCCGCCTGCAAGATTGCTCATGCGTTCCTGAATCCTGCGTTGCTGTTCGACCAGCCGAGCGGTGCGCTTGTCCACCAGGGTCTGGAGCAATTGCGCCTGATCGTTGGGAATGACCGTGGTTAATGCCGAATTGGGACGGTTCGAAAACGCAATGCTCAGCGAATCGCTGAAGGTCTTGTACTTCCGCTGATTCACCGAAGAAATCGAATACATCACCACGAAAAATGCAAACAGCAGGGTGACGAAATCGGCATAGGAAACCAGCCAGCGATCATGGTTGTCATGCTCGAAGCGTCTTTTCCGGCGGGCCATGGCTAGATAAAGTAACTCTGCAGTTTGATCTCGACCGCTTTCGGATGATCACCGTTGGCGATACCCACCAGGCCATCCACGATCATTTCCTGCATGTTTGCCTGCTCCATGATGATGGATTTCAGCTTGTTGGCGATCGGCAGAAACAGCAGGTTGGCAAAGGCAACTCCATAAACCGTCGCGACAAAGGCCACTGCAATGCCGCTGCCCAGCTTGCTCGGATCGCTGAGATTCTGCATCACATGCATCAAGCCCAGCACGGCGCCGATGATGCCGATCGTTGGCGAATATCCGGCGGCCGCTTCCCACACCCGCGCCGACTGCCAGCGCAACTGCTCCCAGGAATGGATATCGACATCCAAAATTTCGCGTATCTTTTCGCCGCTGTTGCTGTCGACCAGCAGCTCCAGGCCCTTTCTCAGGAACGGGTCGCTGATCGAATTCAGCCTCGCTTCCAGCGCAAGGATGCCTTCCTTGCGCGCCAGCGCGCTGAAACCGACCAGTTGCCGGATTGATTCCTTGCTGGAAATTCGAGGCGGTACGAATGCCCAGCCGCCCATCCTGATCGCGGTAACGAAAACCCTGGCCGGACACTGCACCAGTACTGCACCCATCGTTCCGCCGAACACGATCATGAAGGCCGAACTCTGGAGCAGTATGGAAAGATCGCTACCCTGCAGCAACTGGCCGCTCATCACACCGGCCAGCCCGATCACCAGTCCCAATAGCGTGAGCTTGTCCATCAATACCCCGACATCCGGCTGCGCAAACGCGCCACCGCCTGGCTGTGCAACTGTGAAACTCGCGACTCGCTCACACCCATGACTTCGCCGATTTCGCGAAGATTCATATCCTGTTCGTAGATCATTCCCATCATCATGCGCTCGCGTTCGGGCAAACTATCGATTGCCTTCACCAGTTCCGACTTGAATCGTTCATCCTGCAGAAGTTCGACCGGATCGCCGGCTTTGTCGATCTCGAAGCGCTCGAAAAAATTGTCGCGGTCCTCATCCTGAAAATCCTCGTAATACACCAGCTGCGCACCGCGTGATTCCTGAAGCAAGTGCTGGTATTCGACGAGCGGAATCCCAAGCTGTTCGGAAATTTCGGTTTCGTTCGGCGCCCTGCCGAGTTTCTGCTGCATCTTGCTGATCGCCGCCTCGATGCGGCGCATGTCGCGCCGCAAACTGCGAGGCAGCCAGTCGTTGGCTCTCAGCTCGTCCAGCATCGCGCCGCGGATGCGCGTCGTTGCATAGGTCTCAAATTGCGCACCGTGAATCTCGTCATAGCGGCTTGCCGCATCCAGCAAACCGATCATGCCTGCCTGCATGATGTCGTCGATGTGCACGCTGTTGGGCAGCCTGGTCATCATTTGATGCGCAATCCTCTGCACCAGCGGGGAATATGCCCGCAGGCATTCTTCTTTGTCATTGAGACCGGATGCATTGTACATAGCTACAAGTTTACAGCGTGTGACACTTTCTTGCTGTACGGATGAACCGGCAGCAAAATATTTCCCGCCTGGCTTGGGACTGCATTATTCATTCCCCATCCTGGATAATCCGGACACACCGGCAGTTGCAGCAATCCATGCGCAATATGGCGGTACGATTTAGCCGGGCTGGCTGCCGGAAATGCC
Organism: Gallionella sp.; assembly: GCA_049580605.1. GTDB lineage: Bacteria > Pseudomonadota > Gammaproteobacteria > Burkholderiales > Gallionellaceae > Gallionella. The sequence goes on from JBAUQH010000085.1 coordinate 39,101, forward strand.
TCGCTAACCGTGCAGCCTTGCCTGGCAGCGCGTTTGAACCTGTCGTCGCGCGGGATGAAACCGGCATATTCCAGGCGCACGAATAGTTTTCGCCAGGCGACCCTGGCCACATTGTCGAACACCACCCTGGAAGCCTTCTCGTCGGCAACCCTGTTCACCACGATTTCGAACTGCAGACATGCGCTCTCCAGCGCGAGCCTTTTAATCATGGCGTAGCTTTCCGTAATTCCGCTCACGGTCGCATCCATCACCACCAGCAAGGTCATTCCGGATGCAAATCCGGATGACAACCCGGCAACGCCGGCGGCGCCCCGTCCGCGGCCCTTCAGCAACGGCCTGGCCAGGGTCTGCTGATAGCCAAGCCGGAAGTCCGCAGATTCCATCAGCGCCGGCATTGCCACATCCACCAGCACGACGTCGACACTTCCGCTGATTTCCGACAAAGTCCCTTCCAGGCGCCGCCGTTCCTGCCGGTTATGTTTCACCAGGGATTTGACCGCACGTGCAGTCGGCAAAACAGAGTATCCGTGCTTGCCCTGCAGTGCGTCGCGGGGATGACAATTCTGCTGCACGATATCCAGCAGGTCATGCCTGCCATGAAACCCGAGTTGATCGGCAATATTGCCGGGCTCGGAATTTTCATCCAGAACCAGGACAGATTTTCCCGATTCAGCCATTGCCGATGCAAGGTTGATGGTCGTTGTGGTGCGTCCTACGCCGTACTTTCCCGCTAGCAGGAGCACCACTTGTGCGTGGTTGCGCACCAGCAATCGCCGCAGGCCTTCTGCCTGATCCGTTCTCGTATCAAAGCGCATAGCTTGCATCCCGGCCTTTGGTGTAGCCCGCCTGTTTCGGCACCATGATGCCTGCATCACGGGTTTCAGGCGTCCGGCCCTCAGCCTGCATACCCCAGGTCTGTGCGACGAACGAACCTTCGCCTGCCATCAAGGCCGGGAATTCCATATCGCGCAAGGTGAACGAATTTTTTTGCTCGGCATGCTTGAACGCGCGATGCAGCAGATAATCCAGGTTGACCGGATGCAAATCCTCGGGTACGCACTGGCCGTTGGTCATGTAATGCAGCACAAGTTGGTGTCTAACCAGCACATCCAGAAGGGAACCCAGATTCACCGCTTCATCGAGCTTGGTCGGTATGCAGCCGATTACCATTTCACTGTGGTACATGCGGACCACGTCGTCCAGGGTGTTTCCGCCGCCGGCCGAATTCAGCAACAGCAACCGCGGCACACCTACCGCATCGAACATTTCGCGCTGTTCACCAACCCTTTCGTCACGCTGCCCCATGCCGGCGGTATCGATCAGGACCAGATGCTTGCTGCGCAGGGCGGATATCGTCAGCCGCAAATCTTCTGCTCCTTTCACGGCATGGACCTCAACCCCCAGTATTCTCCCGTATATCTTGAGTTGTTCGAAAGCCCCGATACGAAAGCTATCGGTTGTCAGCAGCGCCACTTTGTCCGCTCCGTAGCGCACCACCGCGCGAGCCGCCAGTTTTGCCGTGGTGGTGGTTTTTCCGACCCCGGTTGGCCCGATCAGTGCGTATACGCCGCCTTTGACGATGATGTCATCCTGTTCGCCGACTACACGCAGGTTGCGCTTCAGCACCTGGTTGATCCATGCTGCGCCACGCGGTTTTCCGCCGGGCATTCTTTCCATGAACTGGCGGGCCAGTTGCGCACTGAAACCCGAGTTCAGCATGTTGCGCAGCAATCCCGCAGCGAGCGGGTCGCGCTGTTGCACACCGCTCCAGGAAAGCTCCGCAAGCTGTTGCTGAAGCATGCTGTGCATCGATTTTATCTCGCCGAGAATGGACGTCTCGGCGGCAGCCGGTGACGCCTGTGCGACGGGCGAGTGTTGCTCGGCATGCATTTTCTGGCTTGAGCCATGGAAATTTTTCCGGGCCAAGGTATCGGTGAACCTGGTGATTTCCTCGTTTGCCAGCGCAATGATTTCCACACCGTCCCCGACTTTCCGGTTGGACAGGATAACGGCCTCGTCGCCAAGCTCGCTGCGTATGTTCTTAAGCGCCTGACGTGCTGTCGGGGCAATGAATTTTCTGATGTTCATGCTTTACCTCCTACCATTGCAGTCACCCGGATCGTTTTGAAGTCCGGTACTTCATCGTGTGAAATTACCCTGATGCTGGGCACGGCACGTTTCAAAAAGCGCGCCAGCAGGTCGCGCAACTGGCTGGGTACCAGCATCACGGTGGGCAAACCCATCCGCTCCTGCGCCTCGGCAGCAGCCCGCGACTCGCGCAGGACGGTATCGGCAAGTCCCGGTTCGATCCCGATGCCGTCCTGGCTGGATTGCATTGCCTGGATCAGGATGTATTCCAGTTCCTTGTCCATGCCGATAACCTGCAATTCCTGGGAAGCCGGATAGTACTGCTGCACGATGGCCGGTCCGAGGGCAACGCGCACCAGCGTGGTGAGTTGGAATGCATCGAGATTGCGCGATGCGTTTTCCGCCAGCGTTTCGACGATGGTGCGCATGTCGCGGATATGCATGCCTTCGTCCAGAAGATTCTGCAGTACCTTCTGAACCGTGCCGAGCGGCAAAGTCTTGGGCACCAGATCCTCGACCAGCTTGGGTGCGATTTTGCCAAGATGATCCAGCAATTGCTGCACCTCCTGGCGGCCGAGCAGTTCGGACGCGCGCGTATTGATCAGGTGGCTCAGATGGGTCGCCACCACCGTTCCCGGGTCGACAACCGTGTAACCCATGGCCTGCGCCTGGTCGCGCAACGACGCGTCGATCCATACCGCGGGCAATCCGAAGGCCGGATCGCGGGTCGCTGAACCCGGCAGTGTGCCGGTCACATTGCCGGGATTGATTGCGAGAAGTTGATTCGGGTATGACTCGCCGCTGCCGATTTCGACGCCCTTGAGGGTGATCCGGTAACTGTTGGGGCGCAAATCCAGGTTGTCGCGTATATGCACGGAGGGCGGCAGAAAGCCGATGTCCTGGGTGAATTTTTTGCGTATTCCCTTGATGCGGCGCAACAAGTCGCCGTCCTGATCCTTGTCCACCAGCGGAATCAGCCGGTAGCCAACCTCCAGTCCCAGCATATCCACTTGTGCAACATCTTCCCAGCTTGCCTCTGCCGGTTCGGTGATTGCGGGCGCCGGACCGGCAGCGTCAGACTTTTCCTGGGCGGCGGCTTTACCGCTTTTATTCAGCAGGCTGTAAGCCAGCCACGCCATTGCAGCGGCCAGCAACAGAAATGCAAAGTGCGGCATGCCTGGGATCAGGCCCATCCCGCCGATAATGGCTGCGGTCAGGAAGATCACCTGAGGGTTCCTGAACAATTGGCCTGAAAGCTGCTGGCCGATATTCTCATCGCTGGACACCCGGCTGACCACCAGGCCCGCCGCGGTGGAAATCACCAGTGCCGGAATCTGTGCCACCAGTCCGTCGCCGATGGTCAGCAGGGTATAGTATTTGGCAGCGGTGGCAATATCGAGATTGTGCTGCAGCACACCGACGATCAATCCGCCGACGATATTGATCAGCAGGATGATGATGCCGGCGACCGCATCGCCGCGCACGAATTTGCTGGCACCGTCCATCGATCCGTAGAAATCGGCTTCCTGTGCAATCTCGGCGCGGCGTTTGCGTGCCACGTCCTCGCCAATCAGCCCGGCGTTCAGGTCGGCATCGATTGCCATTTGCTTGCCCGGCATCGCATCCAGCGTGAAACGTGCCCCCACTTCGGCGATCCGGCCGGCGCCCTTGGTGATCACCACGAAGTTGATGACCACCAGAATGGCGAAGACCACCAGGCCGACTGCGTAGTTGCCGCCCACCAGAAAATGTCCGAATGACTCGATTACCTTGCCCGCGGCAGCCGGCCCGGTATGCCCTTTCAACAGCACGATCCGTGTCGAAGCGACATTAAGCGACAGGCGCAGCAGCGTGGTGATCAGCAGCACGGTCGGGAACACTGCGAAATCAAGGGCCCTGGTCGTGTTCATGCTGACCAGCAACACCATGACGGCGACCGCGATATTGAACGTAAACAATATGTCCAGCAGGAACGGGGGAAGCGGCAGCACCATCATCGCCAGGATCATCACGATCAGGATCGGTCCCGCCATGCTGCGCGCGCCGCTCCGTTTGATCGTTTCCTGCAAGGTCGTCATCAGATCCATTTGCGCTCTTTCATGCCGTCAGGGAGGCCGGATCAAGCTCGTCCGGCACCGGTAATTCCCTGGGTTCCTGTGGTCGCGCACCGCCCTGTTTCTCGTAGCGGCGCAGTTGGTAAATGTAGGCCAGCACTTCCGCGACGGCTGTATATAACGCCTCCGGGATGGACTCGCCCAGTTCGGTGTGTTTGTGCAGCGCGCGTGCCAGCGGCGGGGCTTCAAGGACAGGCACGTGATTTTCCGCCGCGATCTCGCGGATGCGCAAAGCCAGCAGGTGCGAACCCTTCGCCACCACGACCGGCGCACGACTTCCCGTGTCGTTGTATTTCAATGCCACCGCATAGTGCGTCGGATTGGTGACCACCACATCGGCAGTCGGTATCGCGGCCATCATGCGGCGACGGGCCGCTTCGCGCTGCAGACTGCGGATACGTCCCTTGACCATCGGGTCGCCCTCGGTTTCCTTGGCCTCCTGGCGCACCTCTTCCTTGGTCATCATCAGTTTCTTGTTGTGGTCCCACAGCTGGAAGGGCACATCGATCAGCACGATCAGCAGCATCGCACCGACAACGATTAGCAGGCTTGCACCAATCAGATGGCCCATCTGGGGTATTGCCGTATCGACGGACTGCGTACCCAGCGCCATCACCCGATCCTTGTTATGCCAGATCACCCCGGCCGCGATTCCGCCAACCAGTATCGATTTTGCAATAGCCTTGGACAGTTCCACCAGGGATTGCATGGAGAACATCCTGGCAATACCGGAAAGCGGATTCAATTTTGAAAATTTTGGCTGCAATGCCTCGATGCTGAACAGCCACCCGTTCAGCAGCAACGGCGAAAATGCCGCCGCAAGCATCACGACCAGAAGCAGCGGCGTGAAGGTGATCAACGTATCCAGCGCCTGATCGTACAGGTGCGGGATCATCAGCCCGGTATTGAATGCCATTTGCCTGTCGATGGTCAGGCCGGAACGCAAGGACTCCGTCATATGCTGGGTAAACGACGCGCCCATGAACCAAAGCGTCCCGCCGCCCGCCAGCAATACCGTAAACGTGGACAGCTCGCGCGAGCGCGCCACCTGGCCCTTTTCCCTGGCCTGGTCCAGGCGTCGCTGCGAGGGTAGTTCGCTCTTTTCTAGGTCGCTGTCTTCTGCCATGTTGGACTCCGCTGATCAGCTGTGCATCGCTATTCAGCAATCCCAGCAAGTTGCTGGTCATGGCAATTATCGGCAAGTTGAGGAAGTTCAATCCCGCGAATAGCGGGGGGAAACGAACCCTATTTGGATACCGCCAGGAAAGACAGGACCCGCTCCGCGATTCTATCCAGCGGAACGATCTCGTCGACGGCACCGATTGCAATCGCCTCGCGCGGCATCCCGAACACCACGCAGCTTGCCTCGTCCTGCGCGAAGTTATATGCACCGGCCTCGTGCATTTCCCGCATTGCCGCCGCGCCATCCTTTCCCATTCCGGTGAGCATAACCCCGATGGCATTCGCGCCCAGCACGCGTGCTGCCGCGCTGAACAGCACTTCGACCGACGGACGGTGGCGATTTACCGGCGGGTCGCGGTTGAGCAAAATCCGGTATCCCGCACCCGCAGCGCGTTCAAGCGACATGTGGGAATGTCCCGGTGCAACATAGACGATTCCGGACTGGATCATTTCCTGATGATCCGCCTGTTTCACCCGCATCCGGCAAATCCCGTCCAGGCGCTCGACGAACGAGTGGATGAATGCTTCAGGCATGTGCTGGGTGATCAAAATCGGTGGCGCGTTACCGGGCATCGCGGATAGGAACGTCTTGATGGCATCGGTTCCTCCGGTCGACGATCCGACCACTATGATGC
>JBAUQH010000086.1:0-22006 GCA_049580605.1 Gallionella sp.
GTCTTGCGCCCGACCTGATAAAAAGTGTGCACGACAAACTCACCGAGCGTCTCGGCTGCGCGCCATGACCGATCTTCGCACAATCCAGGCCGATATGACCCAATTAAACGTGGACGCGATCGTCAACGCCGCGAACACGTCGCTGCTGGGCGGGGGCGGCGTGGACGGCGCGATCCATCGCGCGGCGGGACCCGAGTTGCTGGCTGAGTGCCGCGCGCTGGGCGGCTGTCCGACCGGCCAGGCGCGCCTGACGCACGGTTACCGGTTGCCGGCGAAGTTCGTGATTCATACCGTGGGGCCGGTGTGGTATGGCGGAACCCAAAACGAGGCCAAATTGCTGGCCGGGTGCTACCGCGAGAGCCTTGCCATCGCCGCGGAGAGACGTCTAGCCAGTATCGCGTTCCCCTGCATCAGCACCGGCATTTTTGGCTATCCGCCCGGGCAGGCGGCGGACATTGCAGTTGCTGCGGTGCGCGAATTCGTCTACTCGCCGTCTTCCCTGCGCGAGGTCGTTTACTGCTGCTATTCGGCGAGCGACCTGGCGCTTTATCAGTCACGCCTTTCGCGCATGGAAAGCTGACCGCATGTATATTCTGCGGCATAATGCACGCCTGTTTTTTGAAAGCCAGTTCCCATGAAAATTGCCATTGCCGGTACCGGTTACGTCGGCCTGTCCAACGCCGTTCTGCTTGCCCAGCACAATGAGGTGGTCGCAATCGACATCGTTCCAGAGAAGGTCGGAATGCTCAATCGCAAGCAGTCGACCATCGAAGATGCCGAGATCGAAGACTACCTGAAGAACAAATCGCTCAACCTGAAGGCGACCCTGGACAAACGGGAAGCCTACGACGGGGCGGACTACGTCATCATCGCCACACCGACGGACTACGACCCGGAGACCAACTACTTCAATACCCGATCCATCGAATCCGTGATTCGGGATGTGATGGGCATCAACCCGCACGCCGTGATGGTGATCAAATCCACCATTCCCGTCGGTTACACCGTGAAAGCCCGGGCCAGATTCAAATGCGGCAACCTGATCTTTTCGCCGGAATTCCTGCGCGAGGGCCGTGCGCTGTACGACAACCTGCACCCTTCCCGCATCGTTGTCGGCGAGCGTTCGAAGCGCGCCGAGGTTTTCGCCGATCTGCTCAAGCAGGGCGCGATCAAACAAGACATCCCCACGCTGTTTACCGACTCGACCGAGGCCGAGGCAGTGAAGCTCTTCGCAAATACCTATCTCGCCATGCGCGTGGCCTTTTTCAACGAACTCGACACCTATGCGGCCACCCACGGTCTGGATACCAAACAAATCATTCAGGGGGTCAGCCTCGACCCGCGCATCGGCGATCACTACAACAACCCTTCGTTCGGTTACGGCGGCTACTGCCTGCCCAAGGACACCAAACAACTGCTCGCAAACTATCAGGATGTCCCGCAAAACCTGATCCATGCCATCGTCGAATCGAACACCACGCGCAAGGATTTTGTTGCCACAAGCATCGTCAAGCGCAACCCCAGGGTAGTCGGAATCCATCGCCTGGTCATGAAGAGCGGGTCTGACAATTTCCGTTCCTCCAGCATCCAGGGCATCATGAAACGCATCAAGGCCAAGGGTATCGAGGTGATCGTTTATGAGCCGGCGCTCAAGGAGGCGGAGTTTTTTCACTCCAGAGTGGTGAATGATCTGGCTCAATTCAAGAAAGAGTCCGACATCATCGTCGCCAACCGGATCACCGACGACATCCGGGATGTATCGGACAAGATTTACAGCCGCGATTTGTTCGGCAAGGACTGAACAGCCTCATCCTGCACGGTCTGCGCTCCGCTATTTTCCGGATTGGGCGCCGACCATGTCCATCACTTTTTCCGGCTTCAGCTTCAGCAATTCGCCGATTTCCCTGTAATCATCGGGCAGTGCGGGATCGTTCCATCCCTGTATCGAGTGGCGTGAAAGATTCACCGCAAGAACCACATTGCGCACGCGCGTTTGCGTTGCGCAGGCATCATCCATAAGGGTGAACAGCAGCTTGGGCAGCGACCATTCATGTGCCAGCGCCAACTGCAAATCAACCAGGGCGAAACCCAGCACCTGTTCCTGGGCCAGGCGGCTTCGCATAGCCTTGTTCTGCTGCTGCAACTCAAGGATTTTCAGCATTTCGTCCGGCGCAAAACACCACATCAGCAACTCGGCAAGGTCGTGCAGCAGTGCGGCAATATGTACTTCTTCGAAATGCATGTCGCGCAAGTAGACTGCCCAATCGCGAGCGTATTGGGAAGCGCGCTGGGCTCGGTGAACCACATTCAGGAGGTTGATCAGCGCCACTGTGTTACTGCGCAGCAAATCTTCCGCGAGCGGTTCCGGGGATAACCTGGAAAAAAATGCCTCTACGCCGAGCATCAGCAATGCCTGCTCTACCTGTATGACCTCGTGTTCCTGCTTTTTATGCTTGTGGCTTTGCAGATAACGCAACAACTTTACGGTCATCATTGGATCGCGCGTGATGACATCGGCAACACCCCGCGCACTGATATGCTCGGCATCCTCCTGCAAAGCGATCAGATCGCGTGCGGTTTGTTTCAAGACGGGTATCTCGACTTTGCCGAGATAGGCCACCCAGCCATCCATTCCTTCGATTGTCCGAGAAGTCATCGCACTCCCTACGGTCGCACTACACCATGAATTACATTCGGAAATACATTCGGCATGCCGGCGCATAACTCCGCAATAACGCCGGAAGCGCTGCGCGCGAATACTATGCCATTACCGTTTGCAAGGTCAAACCAGCCCGTACCAGCGAAACGCGGCTGGATTCAGCCTTGAACCGCAAGCGTGCCGACGCGCCCTTCCACCTCGCGCATCACCACTTCGTGGCGCGGAAGAGCTGCCACATCCAGTCCCTCCAGATATTGCAGCATGGATACCAGTTGATAACCCTGGGCCTGCCAGCCCTGCAGCAACTGCTCGAAAATCGGCAGCCACTTGCCGCCTTCCAGTTCGGCGTGCAGGGTGTAGACATGTCCCGTTTCAGAAGGATGTTCCGTCAGCTTCAGGATATGTTCCGCGATGTTGTCCGGCGTGATGCCGTCGCGGTTCATCAACTCGTCCAGCGTCGGCAAGGTGGTGGGCAGCTGCGGACAGGCGACGATTTCGGCGCGCCAGGTCGGGATAAACGGATGCGTGCCGCGCGTATCTGAGCTGTATTTGAAGCCCATCTTCTGCATCATCCGCAATGCATGGCGATTCATCTGCCAACCGGCGGCTGCATGGGCATGCGGGAGTTCGCCGAAAATTTCGGTATAGCGACCCACCGCGAGCTGCAGCTCCCGCCTGGTCCATTCTGCATCCCTGTTCGCCACATGATCCTGCCAGCGTATATGATCGTAACAATGGATGCCGACTTCAAATCCGGCGACCTTGACCATGCGCATGATGTCCGCGCAGCTCTTGCCGATGTCCGGCGCAGGCAGCAGCGTACCGTACAGCAGCGTCTTGATTCCGTAGTGTTCCACCACCGAAGTTCGGGATACCTTTCCGATAAAGCCGGGACGAAATACGCGCTTGATCGCGCGCCCGGTGTGGTCGGGACCGAGCGAAAAAAAGAACGTGGCCTGGGCCTTATGCCGCTGCAGCGCTTCCACCAGACGCGGCACGCCTTCGCGGGTTCCGCGATAGGTGTCCACATCGATCTTGAGGGCGAGTTTCATAAGGGTCAAGTTTCAAGATTCAAGGATCAAGGGAAAGCACTCCCTTCACCCGCAATCCTGCATCCCTTTTATTAATCTACAAGGCCGCGCGCTTCGGCGACCTGGCCGCGGTAAGCGTCGAAAATATTTCGTAGCGTGTCGGCCATGTTGATGGTCGGTTTCCAGTCCAGCTCCTCACAGGTGTTGGCAATCTTCGGCACGCGGTTTTGCACGTCCTGGTAACCCTTGCCGTAATAAGCCGCCGAGGTGGTCTCGACAATCTTGACCTTGCGCGCGGACTCACTGTATTCGGGATATTCCTTCGCCAGTTTCAGCATCATGTCGGCAAGGTCGCGGATCGCATAGTTGTTGGCCGGGTTGCCGATGTTGTAGATCTTGCCGGTGGCGATGCCATTCTTGTTATCGATGATCTTCATCAGCGCGGCGATGCCGTCGTCGATATAGGTGAAAGCGCGTTTCTGGTGGCCGCCGTCCACCAGGCTGATATTTTCGCCGCGCACGATGTGGCCGAGGAACTGCGTGACCACGCGCGAACTGCCCTCCTTCGGGGTATGGATGGAATCCAGACCGGAACCGATCCAGTTGAACGGACGAAACAGCGTGAAATTCAGTTTGTCCTGCATGCCGTAGCCCCAGATCACCCGGTCCATCAGCTGTTTGGAACAGGAATAGATCCAGCGCGGCATGTTGATCGGACCGCAGATCAGCTCGGAATTTTCCGGGTCGAATTCCTCGTCGTGGCACATGCCGTACACTTCCGAGGTGGACGGGAACACCAGATGCTTGCCGTATTTCACCGAGGCGCGAACGATCGGCAGGTTCGCCTCGAAATCCAGCTCGAACACGCGCAACGGCTGCTTGACGTACGTGGCCGGCGTTGCGATCGCGACCAGCGGCAGGATCACGTCGCATTTCTTGACATGGTACTCGACCCACTCCTTGTTGATCGTGATGTCGCCCTCGAAGAAATGAAACCGGTCACGCCCGATCAGGTCTCCGATCCGGTCGGTGCTCATGTCCATGCCATACACTTCCCAGTCGGTCGTGGCGAGTATGCGGTTGGAAAGGTGGTGGCCGATGAAACCGTTCACGCCGAGTATCAATACTTTTTTCATTTTCATTTCCTTAACAATTAAATTCGAATCGTTGAGTGCCGAAGCGCGCCGCAAATTCAGCCGCATTCATCGCGATGCCGCCCAGTTCGAAGCGCACCACGCGCAACACACCCTGGCCGCAAGTCGCGTAGGCCTTGCCGTCCCTGACATAGAAAGTCTTCTTGTCGTCGCTGGCGGTCTGTTTGGTCACCAGCGTCTGCAGAATACGCATCGGCCTGCCGATCAGCTGCGTGGTCGCACCCGGATAGGGGGGGGCAACGGCGCGCACCAGGTTGTGTATCTGCTGGGCCGACTGCGACCAGTCGATCACGCCGTCTTCCGCAGTCCTTCCGCCGAAATATCCGCCCTTGCCCAGATCCTGCCTGACCGCCTGTGCGCGACCGGCCAGCAGATTCGGCAAACAGGCATTCAATGCCATCTCCGCGGCAACCGTCACTTTCTGGAAAACCTGCAACGCCGTGTCGTTGGGCAATATCGGCACCGATTGCTGCGCGACGATATCGCCGTTGTCCGGCTTCTCGGTCATGTAATGCAGTGTGCTGCCGGTCACGCTCTCGCCGTGGATTATCGCCCAGTTAACCGGGACGCGGCCGCGATATTTCGGGAGCAGCGAACCGTGCATGTTCAACGCACCCTGTCTTGGTATCTCCAGCAAATCGTGCTTGAGCATCTCGCGGTAATAGAACGAGAACAGGAAATCCGGCTGCAGCGAGCGTATCCGGGTTATGACTTCCGGGATATTCGGGTTGTCGGGGGTAATGGCCGGAATGTCGTGCAAAGCCGCCAGTTCCGCGACGCTGTCAAACCAGATGGTTTCCTTGGGATTGTCCCGATGTGTGACCACCAGTGCGACATCCACGCCGTGTGCGAGCAAAACGTTCAGGCAACGGACGCCTACGTTATGATAGGCAAATACGACTGCGCGACTCATTCCTGCTTGTCCGAAAACAGGGAAGGCAGTGCAGCATTTACGGCAAGCGCAGATTTTACTGGTTCCTTTCCAGTCACCGGCAATGCAAACGGATCGGCTTCTCCGGCCACTTTCACGGCACGTGCAGCCCGGGGCTTTCTTGCCTTCACTTCATCCCGGGTTTCCAGCACCGCTTCGACCAGATAGCGCGGCCGGTGTCGAACCTGCTGGTAGATGCGGCCGATGTATTCACCGAGCAGACCGATACCAAACAGCGTGATGCCGATCAGGAAGAACGCGATCGCGAACAGCGTGAATACCCCCTGCACTTCCGGACCGATGATCAAACGCCGCAGGAACAGGAATATCACGAAGAATCCGGACAACACGGAGATTCCGATGCCCAGCATCGAAAACAACTGCAGCGGCACCAGCGAAAAGCTGGTCATCAGATCGAAATTCAGGCGGACCAGGCTGTACAACGAATATTTGGATTCTCCGGCGGCGCGTTCTTCGTGTCCGACCACCACCTCGGCGGGGTTGCGCGCAAAGCTGTAAGCCAGTGCCGGAATGAATGTACTGACCTCCTTGCAGCTGTTGATCGCGTCGATGATGCCGCGGTCATAGGCGCGGAACATGCATCCCTGGTCGGTCATCTTGATACGGGTAATGCGTTCGCGCAAACCGTTCATCGCCTTTGAGGCGACATGCCGCCACATGCTGTCGCTGCGCTGGCGGCGGATCGAACCGACGTAATCGTGGCCTTCGTCCATCTTCGCCAGCAACAGCCCGGTATCTTCCGGAGGATTCTGCAGATCGGCATCCAGCGTGACGATGCGCTGCCCGCGGCAATGTTCGAAGGCTGCCATGATCGCCATGTGCTGGCCGTAATTGCCGTTGAACAGGATCACCCGGGTCACGTCGGGACGCTTCTGGAACTGCTCGCGCAGGATCGCCGCGGAACGGTCGCGGCTTCCGTCGTTGACGAACAGGATTTCGTAACTGACACCGAGCGCATCCAGCGCCGGATACAAACGGTCGAACAAAGCCTGCAGGCCCTGCTCTTCGTTGTAGACGGGGATGACAACGGATAGTTGGGGTGCACTCATAAATTCATTTGCGGGCGAATCGCATTGTCGCGTGCTCGCTCATTCCTCGCCTGTCAAACTGATATGTCTCGTCATTCGCTGTGCGGCTCCTTGCGGTGCCCGCGCAACACGGTGAGGTGCAACCTTCCTGTGCAGGAGCGCGGAGCACCAGGCTTGCCCGCCCCAAATGCTTCGCATCGCCGTGTCCAGCCTGCCATCCGGCAAAAGTGAATTTCTGGAAGTTCCCATAAGGACGGCATTTTACCGCATGGCGGGGTCGTTAGCGAAATTCGCAGTAATATAGATTGTCTGGCGCGGGGAGACCGTAATTCATCCGAATTATCATTTCAGAACTTCGCGCATCGCCGCACAAGTCCGCTCCACATCCTTTTCATTCATCGCATAGAACATTGGCAGCGACACGATCTGCCGGCCGACGCGTTCGGCGACCGGGAACATGCCTTCCCCGAAACCCCGCTCCCGGTAAAGCTTGAACAGGTGGATCGGCGCGTAATGGAATCCGGTTCCGATGTTGTGTGCCTTCATTTTTTCCATGAATTCGGGGCGGGTGATGCGCTCCGGCAGCACGACCTGGAACAGGTGCCAGTTGGTACTTTCAAATTCGGCAGGCGGCAGTTGCGCACCGGTCTGCTGCTCGAATTCCCTGCCCAGCGTCGCAAAGTAATGCCGTGCCAGCTTGCGCCGCTGCGCGGTGATTTCAACCAGTTTGGAAAACTGGCCAAGTCCAATCACTGCAGCGATGTCGGTCATGTTGAATTTGCCGCCCAGCACATCGACCTCGATGCCGTCCCAGCCGCTGCGGGTGACGCCCTGCAGCCGGTATTTTTCCGCGAGCACTGCCTCTTCCGCATTGTTCAGCACCAGGCAGCCGCCTTCGGAGGTGGTGATGTTCTTGTTGGCCTGGAAGCTGAACGAGACGAAATCGCCAAACGATCCGATCGGCTTGCCCTGCCACGACGAACCGATCGCCTGCGCGGCATCCTCGATCACGCGCAGCTTGTGTTTGGCCGCAATCGCATACAACCGGTCCATATCCACCGGCTTGCCCGCCAGATATACCGGGATGATGGCCTTGGTGCGCTTGGTGATCGCCGCCTCGACTTTGTCGAGGTCGATGTTGCGCGTGACCGGGTCGATGTCGGCAAACACCGGCATCGCCCCGACCTCGAGAATCACGCTCGCGGTCGCGACCCAGGAGATCGGCGTGGTGATGACTTCGTCGCCCGGACCGATGCCGGCAATGCGCAGCGCGATCTCCATCGTGCAGGTGCCGGAGTTGAAAGTGCGCACCGTGCGGCCGCCGAAATACGCGGAAAGTTGTTTCTCGAATTCCTGCACCCTGGGGCCGCTGGTGATCCAGCCGGAGCGCAGCACCTCGCCGACCGCTGCAATGGTGGATTCGTCTATTGTCGGTCTGGAAAACGGAAGAAATGTATTGTTCATATTTACGATGCGAACTGGATTTTTATGCCCTGGAAATGACGATCACGCCCAGGATGATGATGCCCATGCCAACCAATTTGGTGGAACTGAACGGCTCACCCAACAAATAATAGGCAGCGATCGCATTCACCACATAGGCCATCGACAGCATCGGGAACGCGATGCTGACCGGAACGCGCGACAGCGCGAGTATCCAGATCACCACGCTGAGCGCGTAGCAGCACAGCGCGGCGAGTATGTGCCACTCGGCGGCCAGTTTCAATCCGATCGGCACCACATTCGCCGCACTGAATTCGAAATGGCCGATCGCGTTGGTGCCTGCCTTCATCAGTATCTGGGCGGCGGCGTTGAGCATCACACCGGTAAAGATCAGGGCGAAACTAATCAGATTCATATGAAACCCCTGAGAACCGTCGCGAGCAGGTCAATAGGCAAGGCGGAACGAGTAAAGAGCCATACCGAGTTGGCCGGCGAGGAATGCGTGAGCACGCAACGCGGCATAACCAGCCAGCTGGATACCGTTGTTTGGGAAGCTAGTGGAATGGCTGGTGGTTCCATCAGATTGACCGCTCAGCAGTTATCAGGGGTTTCATGGTTTGCCCACCACAATGTATTGTGGATCTTCATAGATGATCTTCATCGAAAAGTCCATTTGTTTGAGCCTTGCATAGGTTGCCACCGGCATGATCGCGAGCGCGTCGGTCTTTGCCTGCCAGACCTTGGCGAAGCCGGCATAGTCGGGTATGTAGCGCCAGGGTTCCTGCATGATACCGAATGCCATCTCATCCTGAAACTGCACCAGCGTAAACGTGTGCTTCAGGTAGAACGGAAGGGTCTGTTCATACATATCCACCGAATAGAACGGTTCGTCCGCCTTGAGATAGGGGCGCACCGCTTCGGCGATGTAGTAGCCGGAACGCTCCTTCGCAATGGTGTTGTAGCCCGATGTGCCGATCAGCGCAGCCAGCAGCGTGCTCAGCGACAGCACCACCACCGCGGCAAACTTGCGACTTTCGGCTGCATTCGGGTGGCGCAGCATAAGCAGTGCCGCGATCACACCCAGCGTCCAGACCAGCGACGCGGCTACCAGCCACCCGGCATAGGCGCTATAACCCTGTTGCTGCAGCGGCGTATCGGCCAGTCGTGAGGCAAACGGCGCAAAGCCGAGCGCGAGCAGGGTTAGCGGCAGAACCGGAATGACCAGCCAGAATAACTTGCGGCTGTTCATTGCCGCCAGTTGCCTGCCCATCAGCAGTGCGAGCGCCGGGAACATCGGCAGCAGGTAGGACGGCAGCTTGGAATCCGAAACGGAAAAGAACAGGTAGATGAACACCGCCCACACCAGCAGGAAGCGCGCGGCATTAAACGTTCGGGCCGGCAGACTGCTGTCGCGCCAGCTCCTGACCAGGGTATCGAACATCAGTACCGTCCACGGCAATGCGCCTAGCAACAGGATCGGGACGAAGTAGTACCAGGGCTGGTAGCGCCCGAGCTGCTTTGTGGTGAATCGCGTAAAGTGTTCGTAAATGAAAAACTTCTGGAAGAATTCCGGGTTCGCTTTCATCACCAGATAGAACCACGGCGCGGTGACCAGCAGGAACACCGCAACACCGGCCAGCCAGTGCATGCGCTTGAACACCGTGAAATCGCGCTGCACCAACGCATAGAGAAACAGGGCCGCTCCGGGCAGCACGATCCCCATCAGCCCCTTGCTCAGCACGGCAAATCCAAGCGCGGCCCAGGCCAGCATCATCCATCGGCCGCGAAGAATTTCGCCTTCCTGCTGGCCTATCAGCAGTGCAGCTATCCCCAGCGTGATGAAGAACGTGACGCCCATGTCCAGCGTGTTGATGTGGCCCATCAGCACATAGAGCAGACTGCCGCCCAGCAGCGCCGCGGCATAGCCGGCCGCCTCGCGCCCGAACAGACGCAGGCCGGCAAACCACACCAGCAGGATACCGGCAAAGCCGGTCAGCCCGGTCCACAGCCTAGAAGTCCATTGATGCTGCCCGAACACCTCGTAGGCAATGGCGGTCGTCCAGTATTGCAGCGGCGGCTTCTCGAAATACTTGAGGTCGTTCAGGCGCGGCGTGACCCAGTTGCCGCTGGCCACCATTTCGCGCGGAATCTCCGCATAACGCCCTTCGTCGGGTTTGATCAGCTTGCGGTATTCGAGATTGGAGAACCACACCAGTGCGAGCGCGAACGCGAGCCACCAGATACGCTTGCCGGAGGCCGTTGTCATGGTTATTTCTGCGTCCAGCCGGCGCGCAATGTGCGCGCGGAGAGGAAGGTCTGTTCAAGCTGTTTCGCATCGCCGGCGGCCAGCGCGGCGCTCAGCCGGTTCAATTCAGCGATGTAGGTTTGCAATTCGGCCAGCAGCGCATCGCGATTCCCGATGCAGATGTCGCGCCACATTTCCGGACTGCTGGCTGCGATGCGGGTGAAATCCCGGAAACCGCTTGCCGCAAACGAAAGCAGCAGATCGCGGTTGTCGCGCTGCGCGATATCGTGCACCAGCGCGAACGACAGCAGGTGAGGCAAATGACTCACGACCGCGAATACCTCGTCGTGCTGCTCAGGCGTCATCGTGCTTACCATTGCGCCGCACTGCTCCCAGGCACGCCGCACGCGATCAACCGCCACCGCGCTGTTTTCCGGCAGCGGGGTCAGCACCACCTTCTTCCACTGAAACAGGTCGGAGCGCGCCGCCATTGCGCCGCTCAGTTCTGCCCCGGCGATCGGATGCGCCGGCACGAACTGGGCCGCCCTGCCGCCGAGTTGCGAGTAGGCCTCGCGCACCACTTCGAGCTTGGTGCTGCCGGCATCGGTGACGATGGTTTGCGGACCGAGGTGCGGTGCGATGCGCGCCATCAGCTCCGTCATCTGCCCGACCGGCGTCGCCAGCACGACCAGGTCGGCATCCGCGACTTCCGCTGCGATATCCTTGCCGATGCGGTCGATGATGCCGAGCTGTTTCGCCTGGACCAGCGTCTGTTCGCTGCGCCCGAAGCCGATCACAGATTTCACCGCATTGGCTTTGCGCAATGCCAGCGCGAACGAACCGCCGATCAGGCCGACGCCGAATACAACCACTTTGTTGAATAGCTTTGCTGTCATGACTCACTCTGGTGTATCAGTTGCCCTGCGGCATCCCGCACCTGCACGCTGACCGGAATTCCGTTGCGGACGCTGTCGGTCACCACGCAGAATTCCTCGAACTGTTCGGCGCAATGCGCCAGGCGGCCTACCGTCTTCTCCAGCCGGATATCAACCGCAATGCCGCCTACGCGCAGGCGTCCCTGCTCGTTGCGCACCATTTTGCCGGTCACATGCGCGGTCAGTCCTTCCGGGTCCTGTTTGAACTTGCCCAGGCAAAACAGCAGGCTCGCGGAAAGGCAGTTCGCCACTGCGGCTGCCAGCAGTCTGGAGGCGTTCGGCCCCGCGCCTGCCCCCAGCGGCAACGGCTCGTCCAGTTGCAGGTCGGGCACGCCGGCGAGATCGAATTGCACATTGAACCGGTAGTCCTGTTGCCGGCTCAGCGTCAGCGTGAATTCCATGTCGGCCATCGCGCTTGCCCTAGATTGTGCGGCCAATCGCGTTGGCGATTCTGCCCAGCGTTACCATCATGTCCTTCAGTTCCTGGGGGGTCAGCGCCTGGTCGGCGTCGCACCAGGCCTCGCACGGGTTCGGGTGCATTTCGACCAGCAGGCCGTCCGCGCCCGCCGCAACCGCGGCCTGCGACAGCGAGGCGACCATCCACGCCTTGCCGCCGGCATGCGAGGGATCGACGATCACCGGCAGGTGGGTTTCCTTTTTCAGCACCGGAATCGCGGTCACGTCCAGCACGTTGCGGTAATAGGTCTCGAAGGTGCGAATGCCGCGCTCGCAGAAGATGATGTTGTGGTTGCCGCCGGCCGCGATGTATTCGGCTGCCATCAGCCATTCGGATATGGTTGCCGACATGCCGCGCTTCAGGATCACCGGCTTGTTGATACGCCCGACCTCCTTGAGCAGGTCGAAGTTCTGCATGTTGCGCGTGCCGATCTGGATCACGTCGACGTCGTATTCCATGAAGGTATCCAGCATGCGGATATCCATCAGTTCGGTCACGATGGGCAAGTTGTATTTGCTTGCCGCCTTGCGGAACATGTCCAGACCTTCCTTGCCCTTGCCCTGGAAGGTGTACGGGCTGGTGCGCGGCTTGAACGCACCGCCGCGCATCAGGCGGCAACCCGCCTCGTTGACGAATTTCGCGGACAGATCCATCTGTTCCTGCGTTTCCACCGAGCACGGGCCGGCAATCACCTGTATCTGGTTGCCGCCCAATTTGATACCGCCGATGTCGATGACGGTATTCTCCCGGTGCGATTCGCGCGACACGATCTTGTACTGTTTGGCGATGTGCATCGCCGACTCGACGCCGGGCAGCGGCGTGAACATTTCCACGGTCAGCGGCCGCTCATCGCCGATCGCGCCGATCACGGTGCGCTCGATGCCGCGCGATATGTTTGCCTTCAGTCCCGCGGTCTCAAGCCTTTTTACCACTGCGCCGACCTGCTCGTCGGTGACGTCCCTGCCCATTACGATAATCATTGTTTCTCTCCAAGAATCTGCGCTACCGCAGATAAAAATTTATCATTCTCCGATTCCAGGCCGATGCTGACGCGCAAATACCCGGGCATCGCATAATTTGCGATGGGCCGCACGATCACGCCGGACTCGAGCAGGCGCCGGTAAACATGCTGCGCATCCCTGATCCTGAAGCTGACGAAATTGCCGAACGATGGAATATAGTCCAGCCCCAGCCCGTTCAAGCCCCCGGTAATCTGTTTCATGCCGCGCAGGTTCAGCGCATGGGCTTGCTGCACGAATTCCGCATCCTGCAACGCCGCCACCGCGGCGGCCTGCGCCATACTGTTCACGTTGAAAGGCTGGCGCACCCGATTCATCATGTCGGCCACTTGCGCATTCGCCAACGCATAACCGACACGCAACCCCGCCAGGCCATAGGCTTTGGAGAACGTGCGCGAGATGATCAGGTTGGGAAACTCGGCCAGCCATGCCACCGAATCATAGCGATTTTCCTGCGGCAGGTATTCGTTGTAAGCCTCATCCAGCACCACCAGTTTGCCGGCGGGCAGCGCTTGCAGAAATTCAAGCAGTGCATCGCCGGACAGGAATGTTCCGGTCGGATTGTTCGGATTGGCGATGAATATCAGTTTGGCCTGCTGATCCACGGCGGCCTTCAATATCGCTTTCAGGTCGTGACCGAAATCAATTGCCGGGACGCTGATCCCGGTCGCACCGACCGACTGCGTCGCCAGCGGGTATACCGCGAACGCATGGTCCGAATACACCGCCTTGTCGCCCACCGTCAGAAATGCCCTTGCGGCAAGTTCCAGCATGTCGTTGGAGCCGTTACCCAGCACGATGCCGGCCTGCTCGACGCCGTAGCGACGCGAAAGCGCGTCTTTCAGCTCGAACCCGTTGCCGTCCGGATACAGCGCGATCGTCCTGATAGATTCATGCATTGCGGCGACGGCGCGCGGGCTGCAACCGAGCGGATTTTCGTTCGAGGCCAGCTTGACGATGCCGGAAATGCCGAGTTCGCGTTCCAGTTCGGAGATCGGCTTGCCGGGTTGATAAGGTGCGATTGCGCGGATGTAGGCCGGAGCCAGGTCACTGTAGTTCATATATGACTTGCAAAAATGATTAACTAAATCGCGACCGGGTAAGAACCGAGCACCTTGACGAAAGCGGCAACCTGCCTGAGCTCGGCCAGCGCGGCGGCAACCTTGGCGTCATCCTGGTGTCCCTCGACATCCATGAAGAACACATATTCCCAGAGGCCGGAGCGTGCCGGACGCGATTCCAGTTTGGTCATGCTGACAGCGTGCTTTGCCAGCGGCACCAGCAGATCATGCACCGCTCCCGGACGGTTCGCGGTGGACATTACCAGTGAAGTCTTGTCCCTGCCCGAGGGCGCGACCTGCTGGTTGCCCAGCACCAGGAAACGCGTGGTGTTGCTGGCATCATCCTCGATATTCTCGACCAGTACCTGCAATCCGAACAGCGCTGCCGCCTGGATGCCGGCGATCGCCGCACTGTGCGGGTTTTCCGCGGCAAGCCGCGCCGCTTCGGCATTGCTGGCAACCGGTATTCTCGCCGCATGGGGCAGATGGGTATTCAGCCAGCCCTGGCATTGACCGAACGATTGCGGGTGCGAATATACCGAGCTGATCTCGACCAGTTCGCTTTGCTGGCCGGCCTGGGACCTGCCAAGCAAACATTGATGGATCGGCAACATCACTTCGCCGCAAATTTGCAGCGAGGTGTTCATCAGCAGGTCCAGCGTGCGCCCGACCGCGCCCTCTGAAGAATTCTCCACCGGCACCAAACCGTAATGGACCGTTCCGCTCGCCACCGTGCGAAACACTTCGTCTATCGTCGAACAGGACTGCTCCTGTATCGCGCCGCCGAACCGCTTTAGAGCAGCGGCCTCGGTAAAAGTCCCTTCCGGTCCGAGAAACGCGATCGTCAGCGGTGCTTCCATCGCCCGGCATTGCGAGATGATTTCGGTGAACAGCCGCACCACAGCTGCATTGCTCAGCGGACCGCAGTTCTGCTGCTGCAGGCGCAGCAGCACCTGGGCCTCGCGCTCGGGGCGCAGTATCACGCCGTCTTCCTTGAGATGGCCGATCTGCTGTGCGAGTGCCGCACGACGGTTGGCCAGCTTCAGCAATTCGTCGTCCAGCTGATCGATCTGCTCACGGAGGTGTTTTAATTTCTCGCTCATGATTGCCTGGTGGTTCGGGTTCCCGGTTACATTTCCTTCAGCAAAGGCAGATCGCGCACCATCAGCACGCCGGGTATCGCCGCAATCTGCGCGATCAGTTTAGCCGGAATCGCGCTGTCTGTATCCACCAGCGTGTAGGCCATCTCGCCGCGCGACTTGTTCATCATGTTGTGGATGTTGATACCCGCGGCCGCCAGCGTGGTCGAAATCTGGCCGAGCATGTTCGGCACATTGCTGTTCGCGATCGCAAGGCGGAACGCCGATTCGCGCGGCATGCTGACGTTGGGGAAATTCACCGTATTGACCACGTTGCCGTCCTCCAGGTAATCGCGCAGCTGGTCCGCCACCATCACCGCGCAGTTATCCTCGGCTTCCTGGGTCGAAGCGCCCAGATGCGGCAGCGCGATCACGCCGGAACTGTTCCGGTTCTTGCCGGTCGGAAAATCGCACACGTAGCAGCGCACATGCTTGCTCGCCAGACCGGCCAGCACCGCATCTTCATCGACGATCGCATCGCGCGAAAAATTCAGCAGCACGCTGCCCGCCTTCATCGCCGCCACCCGCTTGCCGTTGATCAGCCCTCGCGTGGCGTCCAGCAGCGGCACATGCAGCGAAACGAAATCGCTGTGTCTGAGCAGGTCTTCCACGCTGTTCGCCTTCTTCACCTGAGCGGGCAGGCTCCAGGCCGCATCAACGGTGATTTCCGGATCGAAACCGATCACGTTCATGCCCAGGCCGATCGAGGCATCCGCCACCAGCCGGCCGATCGCGCCCAGGCCGACGATGCCCAGCGTTCGTCCGCGCAGTTCGGTGCCCGCATAATGCTTCTTGCCTTCCTCAACCAGCTTGTGCAGGGTCGCATCGTCCCCTTGCAGGCCAGCGGTAAAATGCAGCGCCGGGACAATGTTGCGCGAAGCCATCAGCATGCCGGTAATCACCAGCTCCTTCACCGCATTGGCATTCGCGCCTGGCGCATTGAACACCGGCACGCCGCGCCCGCTCATCTTGTCGACCGGCACGTTGTTGGTTCCCGCCCCGGCGCGCGCAACGGCCAGAACCGAATTCGGGATGTGCATCTCGTGCATGTTGTACGAACGCACCAGGATCGCATCGGGCTCGGCGATCTCGGTGCCGGCGACATAGCGCGCGGCAGGAAACCGGCCCAGTCCGGCCGGCGAAATCCTGTTCAGTGTCAGAATTTGAAAGGTCTTACCCATTATTTTGGGCGTGCAATCCTGCAAATTCGTTCATGAAAGCGACCAGCGCCTGCACGCCTTCCAGCGGCATCGCGTTGTAGATCGAGGCGCGCATGCCGCCGACCGAACGGTGCCCCTTGAGCTGCAACAGTCCGCGTGCGTCGGCTTGCTTGATGAATTCGCCGTCCAGTCCGGCATCTTTCAGCGTGCCCGTGCCATTTATAGTAAAGGGCACATTCATGCGCGAGCGGTCCGAAGCCGCCACCGGGCAGTGGTAAAAACCATTGCTGGCATCGATCGCGGCATACAGCATTCCCGCCTTGGCGATATTGGTCTTTTCCATCTCGGCGATTCCGCCCCTGCGCTTCAACATCTGGAATACCAGGCCGGCAATATAGATGCCATAGGTCGGCGGCGTGTTGTACATCGAGTCGTTGTCGGCATAGGTCTTGTAATCGAGCATGGCCGGCAATCCGGGTGGGGCATGCCCGACCAGATCGTCACGCACGATCACGATGGTCAGACCCGCCGGGCCGATATTCTTTTGCGCGCCGGCATAGATCAGTCCGAACCTGGACACATCGATCGGGCGCGACAGGATGCAGGAGGACATATCCGCCACCAGCGGCACGTTGCCGACCTCCGGAACCCAGTTGAACTCGACGCCGCCGATAGTCTCGTTCGGCGTGTAATGGACATAGGCTGCATCCTTGTCCAGCTTCCAGCTGTCGAAGGCAGGAACATAGCTTGCGTTCCTGTCCGAATTGTTCGCCGCCACGTTCACGAAGCTGAACTTTTTTGCTTCGCTGATCGCCTTTTTCGACCACTCGCCGGTGTTCACGTAGTCTGCAGAGAGCTTGCCGCGCAGCAGATTCAGCGGCACCATCGCGAACTGCAGGCTGGCGCCGCCCTGCAGAAAAAGCACCTTGTAATTCACCGGAATGCCCATCAATTCGCGCAGGTCTGCCTCGGCCTGGGCCTGGATGCCCATGTATTCCTTGCCGCGATGCGACATCTCCATCACCGACATGCCGCTGCCGTGCCAGTCGATCAATTCCGCCTGTGCCTGCTGCAACACTTCTTTCGGCAACACTGCCGGGCCCGCGCTGAAGTTGTATATTTTCATGCTTGCTAACTCCAAAGTTTTTAATAAATCAGGTTCAAGGAACAAGATGCAAGATACAAGTTGTCCCCGCTTTGCTTCTTCCTTGCATCTTGCACCTTGAACCTTGAACCTTGCATCTTATTCCTGGCTTTCCTCTTCTTCCGATTCGGCGATGCGGCTCAGGCCGGCCAGTTTCTCGCCTTCCTCGACATTCATCAGCGTGACGCCCTGGGCGGTGCGGCCCATCTCGCGGATTTCGTTCACCCGGGTGCGGATCAGCACGCCGCTGGTGCCGATCAGCATGATCTCGTCATCGGGCTCCACCAGCGTCGCGGCGACCACCCTGCCGTTGCGTTCCGAAGTCTTGATCGCGATCATTCCCTGCGTGCCGCGGCCATGGCGCGTGTATTCGGTGATCGGGCTGCGCTTGCCATAGCCGTTCTCGGTAGCGGTCAACACGCTCTGCTGCTCGTTCTCTGCGACCAGCAGCGAAATCACCTGCTGCCCGGTTGCCAGCTTCATTCCGCGCACACCGCGCGAAGCACGGCCGGTCGGGCGCACATCTTCCTCGTCGAAACGCACCGCCTTGCCGCTGTTCGAGAACAGCATCACGTCGTGCTTGCCGTCGGTAAGCGCGACCCCGATCAGGTGGTCGTCCTCGTCCAGATTGATCGCGATGATGCCGCGCTTCATCGGTCGCGAGAAATCGGTCAGCGCAGTCTTCTTCACCGTGCCGTTCGTGGTCGCGAAGAACACATACTTGTCCTTGACGAATTCGCTTACCGGCAGCACCGCATTGATCTTCTCGCCGCTTTCCAGCGGCAGCAGGTTCACGATCGGCTTGCCGCGCGAGATGCGGCTGCCCAGCGGCACTTCGTAGACCTTGAGCCAGTACACCCGCCCGCGATTCGAGAAACATAGAATGTAGTTATGGGTGTTCGCGATGAACAGGCTGTCGATGAAATCGTCTTCCTTTGTCGCGGTCGCCTGTTTGCCGCGTCCGCCGCGCTTCTGGGCCTTGTATTCGTCCAGCGGCTGCGACTTGATATAGCCGCCGTGCGACAGCGTGACCACCACGTCCTGCGGCGCGATCAGGTCTTCCATGCTCATGTCCTGGGTGTGCGTGACAATCTCGCTGCGGCGCTTGTCACCGAACTGGGATTTCACCGCGACCAGTTCGTCGTGGATGATCTGCGTGACACGCTCGGATTTAGCGAGAATGTCGAGCAGGTCGGTGATCCGGTCCATCACTTCGCGGTATTCGCCGACGATCTTGTCCTGCTCAAGGCCGGTCAGGCGCTGCAGGCGCAGCTCCAGGATCGCCTGCGCCTGCGCGTCAGACAAGCGATAGCTGACCGTATCACCCGAGCCGACCAGGCCAAACTCGGGCAGCAGTCCGTCCGGACGCGAGGCTACGCTGACCCGGCTTAGCATGTCTTCCACCAGCGACGAGCGCCAGCCTCGCGCCATCAGTTCGCGCTTGGCCTCGGCCGGGTTTGCTGCGGCTTTGATCAGCGCAATGATCTCGTCAACATTGGACAGCGCGACCGCCAGGCCCTCCAGGATATGGCCGCGCTCGCGCGCCTTGCGCAATTCGAAGTTGGTGCGCCGCGTGACAACTTCGCGGCGATGCCGCAGGAACGCATCGATCACTTCCTTGAGGTTGAGCAGCCTGGGCTGGCCGTCGACGATCGCGACCATGTTGATGCCGAAGCTGTCCTGCAGCTGGGTGTCCTTGTATAGTTTGTTAAGGATTACGTCGGCATTCTCGCCGCGCTTCAGTTCGATCACCGCGCGCATTCCGGACTTGTCCGATTCGTCGCGTATCTCGGAAATACCTTCCAAACGTTTTTCGCGCACCAACTCACCGACCTTGATCAGCAGATTGGCCTTGTTCACCTGGTAAGGAAGCTCGTCGATGATAATGGCCTGGCGTTCACCCTTGCCGATCTCCTCGAAATGCGTGCGCGCACGTATGATCACGCGCCCGCGGCCGGTGCGATATCCCTCTTTGACGCCCGCCAGCCCATAGATGAATCCCGCCGTCGGAAAATCCGGCGCGGGCACATATTCGATCAGCTGCTCGATGTCCAGATCGGGATTGTTCAGCAGCGCGAGACAGGCATCGACCACCTCACCCATATTGTGCGGCGGGATGTTGGTCGCCATGCCCACCGCGATGCCGGATGAACCGTTCACCAGCAGATTCGGGAAACGCGACGGGAAAACCAGCGGTTCATTCTCCGAGCCGTCATAGTTCGGCCCGAAGTCGACGGTTTCCTTGTCCAAATCGGCGAGCAGTTCGTGGGCGATCCTCGCCATACGGATTTCGGTGTAACGCATCGCCGCCGCGTTGTCGCCGTCCACCGAACCGAAGTTGCCCTGCCCGTCCACCAGCGGGTAGCGCAGCGAGAAGTCCTGCGCCATGCGCACGATGGTGTCGTATACCGCGGTATCGCCGTGCGGATGGTATTTACCGATCACGTCGCCGACAATACGCGCCGACTTCTTGTAGGCGCGGTTCCAGTCGTTGGACAGCTCGTGCATCGCGAACAGCACGCGGCGGTGGACCGGTTTCAGGCCGTCGCGCACATCCGGCAAAGCGCGCCCGACGATGACGCTCATTGCATAGTCCAGATAGGACTTTCGCATCTCCTCTTCAAGGCTGACGGGGTGAGTTTCTTTGGCGAATTGTTGTTCCATGGGTGACCCGTTTGTTGTTGCAAGAACGATCAGTCCGGCTGGTTGCCGGCCCGATAATCAAAGCGAACATTTTAGCACAGAGGAGCAGCGCTGAGCCATCCGGACGACAGGTACCGCCATTTGGCGAATGCCCCGAGTTTTGTTAGAGTCGCAGCCTCATAAATCAATATCGGGCATCCGCAGGCCATGACCAACGCCGACCCCATCGAACTGGAAAAATTTTCGCAACTTGCCCACAAATGGTGGGACCCCAACAGCGAATTCAAGCCGCTGCACGACATCAACCCGCTGCGGCTGGATTACATCGACCGCCACGCCGGCCTGGCCGGGAAGACCGTGCTGGATGTCGGCTGCGGCGGCGGCATATTATCGGAAAGCATGGCGGGATCGGGAGCGGACGTGACCGGCATCGACCTGTCCGACAAGGCCCTGCAAGTCGCCAGGCTGCACCTGCTGGAAAGCGGAAAACAGGTTGATTACCGCAGCATCGCGGTCGAAGATCTGGCCGCGGAACAGCCCGGACACTACGATGTGGTCACCTGCCTGGAAATGCTCGAACACGTGCCCGACCCGGGCAGCGTGATCGCAGCCTGTGCAAAGCTGGCCAAACCCGGCGGCTGGATATTCTTCTCCACGCTGAACCGCAACCCGAAATCTTATTTGTTCGCGGTGGTCGGGGCGGAATATATATTGAGCCTGCTGCCGCGCGGAACGCATGATTACGCGAAGTTCATCAAGCCATCCGAATTGGCCCAGTTCTGCCGCAATGCCGGCCTGGACCTGGTCGACCTGATCGGAATGGGCTACAACCCGCTGACCAGGGTCTATGCATTGGGCAAGGATACGGACGTGAACTACATGGTCGCCTGCCGCAGGGATTGAATACCCTGCTGCGCGATCAATTCGCTGTGTTGCGTGCTCGCTCGCACCTGTGCGTAGCGGTCGTAGCGCCAGCTACGGGTACCGCACGGTCTACCCCTCGCGGGTGCGCCTACCAGCACGGTATGTCTCGCCGCTGGCTGCGCGGCGCCTTGCGATTTGATCTGCTCGCGACGGTTCTTCAAAGGATTTTTCTTGATTAAAGCTATACTTTTTGACCTCGACGGCACGTTCGCCGACACCGCGCCCGACCTCGCCGCCGCACTCAACCACACCCGCGCGACGCGCGATCTGCCGCCGCTGCCCTTGGCGGCATTGCGCCCGCAAGCCTCGCACGGTTCGCGCGGCCTGCTCAAGACCGGCTTCGGCATCGATCCGGATCATCCTGATTACAACGCGCTGCGCGATATCTTCCTCGACTACTATGCAAACCATATCTGCGTGCTAAGCCGGTTGTTCGGCGACACTGCAAAATTGATCGACACCCTGGAACTGCACGGCATCAAATGGGGCATCGTCACCAACAAGCCGCACCGTTACACAATTCCGCTGATGCGGGCACTGGGCTACGCCGAGCGCGCCGCCTGCATGGTCAGCGGAGACAGCTTTGCCCACGCCAAACCGCATCCGGAACCGCTGCTCAAGGCCTGCCAGCTTATCGGCGTGACCGTTGCCGAATGCCTGTATGTCGGCGACGACCTGCGCGACATGCAAGCCGCAAATGCCGCCGGAATGCGCGGCATCATCGCAAAATACGGCTATGTCAGCCATGACGCATCGGTCGAAAACTGGCATGCGCATGGCAGCGTAAACAGCCCTGCGGAACTTCTCGGCCTGATCCCGCTCTGAACCTGCTACAATCTGCACCGCTTGTATCAAATCGAACCGGGGACGACTTGGCTTCGACGTGGGTTACAAAGCAGCGTAGGGCATACCGAGGACCCGCCACCTCGTAAATCAGCTGGAAAAAACTAGTCGCAAACGACGAAAAGTACGCTTTAGCAGCTTAGTCTGCTAGACCTCACACCCTGCTGTC
>JBAUQH010000087.1:0-3177 GCA_049580605.1 Gallionella sp.
AAAAGATAGGGTAGCTGCATGGCACGTATTGCAGGGGTCAATATCCCCAACCACCAACACGCTGTGATTGCATTAAGGGCAATCTACGGTATCGGACGCACGCGCTCGCAAATGATTTGTGCGGCCGCGGGTGTGAATGGCGCCACCAAAATGAAAGACCTGACTGACGCTGAGGTAGAAAAACTGCGCGAACAGGTTGCCAAAGTCACGGTGGAAGGCGATCTGCGCCGCGAAACTACCATGAGCATCAAGCGCCTGATGGATCTGGGTTGCTATCGCGGCGTGCGCCATCGCCGTGGTTTACCAGTGCGTGGCCAGCGCACCCGCACCAACGCACGTACCCGCAAGGGCCCGCGCAAGGCGATTGCCGGCGCC
Organism: Gallionella sp.; assembly: GCA_049580605.1. Classification (GTDB taxonomy): domain Bacteria; phylum Pseudomonadota; class Gammaproteobacteria; order Burkholderiales; family Gallionellaceae; genus Gallionella. The sequence continues at coordinate 376 of JBAUQH010000087.1, forward strand.
AAAAAGTAAGTTTGCTATAACGCCTTAAAGGAACAGAGTATGGCCAAGCCAAGCACGAAAGTGCGCAAAAAAGTCAAAAAGAATGTAGCCGAGGGTATCGCGCATGTTCATGCGTCTTTCAACAATACCATCGTCACCATAACCGACCGCCAAGGCAATACACTGGCATGGTCGACCAGCGGTGCAAACGGTTTTAAGGGTTCGCGCAAGAGCACACCGTTTGCTGCCCAGGTAGCAGCAGAAACGGTGGGCAAGTCGGCTGCCGAATGCGGCGTAAAGAATATTGAAGTGCGCATCAAGGGTCCGGGTCCCGGCCGCGAGTCTGCCGTGCGAGCATTGAACGCTGCTGGTTTTAAGATCACCAGCATTTCCGACATAACACCGGTGCCGCACAATGGCTGCCGCCCGCCTAAAAAGCGTCGTATCTAACACTTGGGAGTCGATCTTGGCTAGAAATCTTGATGCAAAGTGCCGTCAGTGCCGCCGCGAAGGCGAGAAGCTGTTTCTGAAAGGCGAGAAATGCTTTACCGACAAGTGCGGAGTAGAGCGCAGAGCCTATCCGCCAGGCCAGCACGGCCAGAAGAAAAACACGCGCCTGTCCGAATACGGCGGCCAATTGCGCGAAAAACAGAAGGTTCGCCGCATTTATGGCGTTCTGGAGCGGCAATTCCGCCTGACTTATAAACAGGCGGCAGTTCAGCGCGGCATTACCGGCGAGAACCTGTTGCAGGCTCTGGAATCCAGGCTGGACAATGTCTCCTACCGCATGGGTTTTGGCGCGTCGCGCGCCGAAGCACGCCAGGTGGTGCGCCACAACGGTTTGATGGTTAACGGCAAACGCGTGAATATTCCTTCATACCAGGTTCGTCCTGGTGACATTGTCGAGGTTGCCGAAAAGTCCAAAACCCAGTTGCGCATCAAATCAGCAATTGCTGCGGCAGAGCAGCGCGGTTTCCCGGAATGGATCGAAATGGATACCAAGGCCCTTAAAGGAACTTATAAAGCCAAACCGCAACGCGCCGAACTGCCGGCAACAATCAACGAGCATCTCGTGGTTGAGTTGTATTCCAAGTAATCCTCGGGAGTAGCATATGTCTAACAATGAATTTTTGAAACCCCGCATCATTGACGTGCAGAAGATTTCCGACACCCAGGCAAAAGTGGTGATGGAGCCATTCGAACGCGGCTATGGTCACACATTGGGCAACGCACTGCGCCGCATCCTGCTTTCATCGATGCAGGGTGCCGCACCGACTGAAGTCAAAATGGCCGGTGTGCTGCATGAATACGCCACCATAGACGGTGTTCAGGAGGATGTCGTGGACATTCTGCTGAACCTCAAGGGCGTGATTATGCGTTTGCATAACACCCCGGAAGTTGTGCTGAACCTGAAAAAAGAGGGCCAGGGTGTGGTCACTGCGGCTGATATTTCCGGCAATGCGGATGTCGAAGTAATCAATCCGGATCACGTAATCGCGCATCTCACTGCCGGAGGCAAACTGGATATGCAGATCAAGGTCGAACAAGGCCGCGGTTATGTGTCGGCTATTTCCAGGCTTGCTCCGAACGAGACGCGTGCGGTCGGCCATATTGCGCTGGATGCTTCTTTCAGCCCGATCAATCGGGTGAGCTATGCTGTTGAGAGTGCGCGCGTCGAGCAGCGCACCGACCTCGACAAACTGGTAATGCATATCGAGACCAACGGTGCGATCGACCCCGAAGAGGCGATCCGCAATGCTGCACGCATTCTGGTAGACCAGTTCTCGGTGTTTGCCGCGCTTGAAGGCACGGAGCCGGTGGTCGAGAAAATCCAGGCTCCCAAGGTTGATCCCATCCTGTTGCGTCCGGTCGATGACCTGGAACTGACGCCGCGCTCTTCGAACTGCCTCAAGGCGCAGAGCATCCATTACATCGGTGATCTGATCCAGTACACTGAAAACGATCTGTTGCGCACGCCGAATCTTGGACGCAAATCGCTGAACGAAATCAAGCAGGTGCTTGCCGAGCACAATCTGTCGCTGGGTATGAAACTGGAAAACTGGCCTGTCACTGCGGTTTAATCCGGCACATCAATTTAGAGCTAGAAAGGCTAATCATGCGTCACCGTTTAGGTTTAAGAAAACTCAACCGTACCAGCAGCCACCGTCTGGCGATGTTTCGCAACATGACCGTGTCGCTGCTGCGTCACGAACTGATCAAGACCACCTTGCCCAAAGCCAAGGAATTGCGACGTGTTGCCGAACCTATCCTGACGTTGGGCAAAACCCCGAGCCTGGCGAACCGCCGTCTGGCATTTTCCCGCTTGCGCGATCGCGAAATGGTCAGCAAACTGTTCGACGAACTCGGACCGCGTTACGCCGCACGTAACGGCGGCTATCTGCGTATCCTCAAGTTCGGCTTCCGCAAGGGCGATAACGCGCCTATGGCCCTGATCGAGTTGATGGACCGCCCGGCTGACGCAACAGCGGTCGATGTGGAATAATTAAGCGTTCTGCGCATGACAAAAAAGCCGGCTTTGTCCGGCTTTTCGCATTTTTCGGGCCGGTTAATCTTCGATTTTGCTGCGCAAGGATTTCAGTCGCCCGCGTTTCGTTTTGACTTCAAGACGCTTTCTTTGCGAAGCCCGGCTCGGCCGGGTCCGGGTACGGATTCTGGGTAGTATCGCCGAGTCTGCGATCAATGCCTGCAGCCGGGCAATCGCATCTTCGCGATTCTTGTCCTGGCTGCGGTAACGCTGCGCCTTGATGATAACGATGCCGTCGGAAGAAATTCGCCGGTCGGCAACTTTTCGCAGCCTTTCTT
>JBAUQH010000088.1:0-8003 GCA_049580605.1 Gallionella sp.
GCCTATATTCGCTGAAGATTCGGGTGATTCATCGCGGACAAAGCACGCCTTTTAGGGGTTATCATGCAACTGCCCAGACATAAGCCACGATTCAGTGTTAGCTTGATTGTTTGCCATCGCTAGTTACGGGTGGGGTTATGGTAGCGTGATTTTAATGGAGCTCACTTTATTCGGATTGTCGTCCAGGAAACAAATCTTGATTGGGACGGATAGGGGTACTGCCAACCGGTCGAAAATTGAAATCATCATGAATCATACCGCTTCAAAAATATCTGCTAATGCATCTTAATATTGTTCTTGTTCTCTGCTAAGGAAAGCCATATGAAAACTCCCGAATCTGCAACTGGTATAGATGGTCTATTTTCAGCGGTTGAAAACAACGAAATCCCTTTGCCGGCCATGCCCGATTTGGCCATGAAAATCCAGAAAATATTGAAGGACATCAATGTCTCGAACCAACAAGTCTCAACCGCCGTGTCAACCGATCCCGTTCTTGCTTCACAAATAATCAAGGCCGCCAATAGTGCCCTATATTTGGGCAAGCCCAAAGTCGACACCTTAATGGAAGCCATTGCCAGAATCGGATTTCGCATGGTGGGCAATATCGTCACCACATTTTCGATGAACAAGATTTCGAATGCGACTCATCCCATCGTGAAAAAGCATATTGCGGCATTCTGGAAGCATAGCCGCGAAGTTGCGGCAATCAGCTATGTTCTCGCCCGCAACCATAAACATTTAAATCAAGACCAGGCAATGCTTGCCGGGCTGGTTCACGATATTGGAACTTTGCCGTTGTGTCTTTATGCTGAAAAGACGGTGCGGAATCTGGATGATTCCTTATTGGATGCACTTCTGGTAAAATACCGCGCAAAAGTCGGTGGCAGGTTATTGAAAGATTGGCAATTTCCACCGGAATTAGTCGAGGTTGTATTGGCCCATGAAGACCTGCAACGTGATACGGAGGATTCATTAGCCAGCTATGCCGATATCGTGACGGTCGCAAATTTGTTAAATCCGTCATCCGTTAAAACGACTGACTGGGATAATATTGCGGCGGTAAAGCGGCTCTATTTTACCAAGGATACTTGCCAGTCATTTTTTGAAATTTTTGAAAACCAGCTTAGAACGGCAAATGAGTTTTTCAAATAATTTGCAAACCTCCCGGAAACATCATAATTAATAACAACAACATCGAATTATGCAGATGCTGCAACTCCATAAAGATACCAATCCTTCATCCGTCATTTCTCACATAAATTCTTAAGCAACTATAAACTGGTGTTTTATCGCATGCAGCCAGCGAATCAATACGGCTCCAACGATCAGAAAATATAACGATTCTGCGAACCAATCCCTATCTTCACATAGTCCGTACAAGCCAAATATAAAAGCATATGTCCCAGCCAGATTTTGCTGATAAGTTCTTCCAGGGCATCGAAAATGGCGAAATCATTTTGCCAACAATGCCCGACTGGGTTGCAAAGCTACAAGGCATGCTGAATGACATCAACATTCCGGCAAGTCAGATTATTGCGGTTGTGAATCGTGATCCGGCATTTACGGCGCAATTGATCAAGATCGCGAACAGTGCAGCCTACGGCGGCAAACCCAAAGTCGAAAATATTACATCTGCCGTCGCCAGATTGGGCTTCAAGATGCTGCACAATCTTATTATCTCCACCACGATGTCAAGGCTCTCGGTTGTAAGGAAGCCGTTGTTAAAAAAACGTCTGGCGCTGTTTTGGGAACACAGCCGCGAGGTCGCCACGATCAGCTATGTGCTGGCAAAAAGCCAGAAGCAGCTGAATCCGGATTTGGCCATGCTTGCAGGCCTGACGCATGACATCGGTGTGCTTTCCCTGCTTATCTACGTGGAAAGGGAGACCGTTTCGTTCGATAACGAGCGTCTGGAATCGCTGATCAGAAAATATAGCGCAAATCTCGGCAAACGATTGCTCCAATCCTGGGAGTTCCCGAAAGAATTGGTAAATATTCCGGTGGCACATCATGATCTGCAATACAAAACCGGAAGCGATCTTGCAAATTACGCCGACATCGTTACGGTGGCAAACCTGCTAAATCGGGTGACCGCCAAAATGGTCGAGTGGAAAAATATTTCTGCAGTCGAGCGGTTGGGGCTTGATCCGCTGTTATATCGCGATTTCTTCGATCGATTTGACCGGGATATCGCCGATGCGGGTTCTATATTATTTCATAATTGATTGGCCTCAGAGGCCAACGGCAAAGTTTCGCCAGCGTTGGCGATGAATTGGCGAACTATTTTTCGCGAGGACAGCTTGGAGCATTTGCCAATCCCGCCTTGCAGTTGACGGTTAGTTGACCATGATTAAGCAATATTACAAGGGGAGGTTTCACCCCCTTGATATCTACCCGCACCTGAAATTTGAATTCATCAGGTAATTTCCCATGCGGCTACTGCAACAATTATCAGTACCGTCGCAACCGTTGTCATTGCGGTCATTGTCGCATGCCAACCCAATGTCGAATTGAGTATCCCGGCTTCATCTACATTCCTGGCGGGATCTCCTTTGACTACGTTCATTTTGAATCTCCTTTAAAAATGTTTGATAAACCAATATAAAGCACAACTCAGATGCAATCGGAGTTGGCTTGGTTAGGCCAAATGACCTTCTCCAAGTTGCATGGATTTTGTAAATGAATATTTTGCCGCTATAAACCGCAACATACGGGCGATGATTTTCAGCAGCCGGGGGAAGAAACGGGGGCGCTAGTCGAACCAAATGCGCATCTTTCATTCGAGCATTTTGCCAGCACGGCGGATCGTTTAGATTCTGCGGTTGGCAACAATATGGTACTTGTCGCCAACAAGTTACAAGGACTGTACCCCTGCTAGCATTGCTGCGGGTGGCAATCGCGGACTTGAACCACGGACCAACGGATTACGAGACGCTTTAATGCACTCGCATTAAATATCAATGCCATTCAATACAAGAGTTTACGTCGCATCAATCATCTACGAATGCGTATACAGCACTTCGCGGTTGCCGGTTGGTTGACAGGAAAATCCGGCATTCATAGCAATATTATCCATATACATTGCTGTAGAATTTAGTACGATATAAATTCAATTTCATATATCGGATTTGATTTGAAAAAATCCCGGAACGATTAAAATAATGAAGGTGAGAGCGACAGCATATACCGCTTACTCTTTGAATCAACTCAAAATATAAATAATTGCTTGAGCGCAGCATAAGCACGTCAGAAAGCGAGGAATCTTAAATGGTTGATAATAAGCCGATCAATATTGGCGTAAATTATCAAGCAATCTTTGATGCGAGTCCCGATGCAACGCTTATCCTCAGTTTGAAGGGCGATATCCTTAACGCAAACCAGCCTGCCGTACAGCGCTACGGTTACAGCTTCGAAGAATTATTGCAAATGAATGCTTCGGATTTGACCAGCCCGAATCTGAGCGGATGGCTGGCATCAAGGCTCGACAAGCTGTCCCAGTCCGGGGAGATATTCGAATCAAGTTACCGGTGCAAGGACGGCCGTGAATTCCCCGTGGAAATCTACTTGCAGCCCATTACTTTGCAAGGTGCGCCCGTCATTCTTTCCAGGGTGCATGACATCAGCCTGAGAAAAGGCTTTGAGGCAGATCTCGAAACACAGGAACATTTTCTTGAGCGTATCTTGGACGCGCAGCCGGGTGCCGTCTATATCTATGACCTGGTCGACAACAAATATAAGTATGTAAACCGGCACGGGCTCAAGAACTATGAATTTGCGAATCCGGCGTCCCATTTGACGGGAGGCGACCTAAAACAAATCGTACATCCTGATGACCAACTGAAAGTTGCCGCAAATCACGGCGACTTGAAAACAGCCCCGGATGGCGAAATTCGCTCTGTCGAATATCGTATCCGCGACAAAATGGGCGTTTGGCGTTGGCTCTCCTGCAATGAGACCTCCTTTTCCCGAGATGAATATGGGCAAGCAAACCAGTTACTCGGCATCGCGCATGACATCAGTGTACGCAAGGCCGCAGAAGATAAAGCCCAAAGGATATCCCGGTTATACACAGCGTTGAGTCAATGCAACCAGGCGATCGTGCGCTGCACCAGCGAAGGGGAGTTGTTGCCGATTATCTGCCACGACGCTGTCTATTTGGGCGGAATGAAGATGGCCTGGATCGGCATGGTGGATGCGGAGGACAAAATGATCAAGCCCGTCGCTTCCTTCGGCTCGGGCATCGAATATTTGAAGGAATTGAGCCTGACAATTGATGCAAACATTCCGGGAGGCCAAGGGCCAACCGGCATTGCTGTACGCGAGAACCGGCCTATCTGGTGTCAGGATTTCCAACACGACCCAATCACCAAGCCCTGGCATGAAAGTGGAACTAGATTTGGTTGGGGGGCCTCGGGCTCGATACCATTGCAGCGCAAAGGAGCCACTGTCGGCGCATTTGTCGTGTATGCAGAGAATCCGAACTCATTCGATCTGTCTGCACAAAAACTTCTGATCGAAATGTCGACTGACATCAGTTTTGCATTGGACAACTTCGATAATACGGCGGAGCGCAAGCAAGCTCTTGAAACAATCAAATACCAGAACACCATCCTGCAGACCCAGCAGGAAACTTCCCTTGATGCCATCCTTGTCGTTGACGAGAACGGGACAATCATCTCCTACAACCGGCAATTCATCGAACTGTGGCGGCTCCCCGAAGCGCTCGTGAGTTCCCGCCAGGATGCACCCGTTCTGAATTATGTGATTAACCAGATCGAGGATGCGGAAGCCTTTGCCGCTCGCGTCCAGTATCTCTATGAACATCATGAAGAGAAGAGCACCGAGGAAATATTGCTGAAGGACGGCAGGATTATCGACCGCTATTCCGCGCCGGTAATCGGGGCCCTTGGCGAGTATTACGGGCGTGTCTGGTATTTCCGCGATATTACGGAACGAAAACACTACGAGGAACGAATTGGCTATCTGGCGAATTTCGATGCCCTGACCGGCTTGCCCAACCGTGCCCAATTGGCCGACCATCTGAAATACGCGCGCAGCCTGGCGAAACGCAATAGCGGCCATTTTGCGATGATGTTCGTCGATATCGACCGGTTCAAGGATATCAACGACTCGCTCGGGCACAGCATCGGCGATGCCCTGCTGGTCGAGATCGCACGGCGTATCCAGTCGATATTGCGCGAGGAAGATACGGCCGCCCGCCTGGGCGGCGACGAATTCATCCTGTTGTTGCCAGACTGTGATTCGCAAGGAGCCGCACAGGTCGCGGAAAAACTGCTGCATATCATCTACGGAAACTACCGGATCGAGCAATATGACCTCGTCGTGACCGCTTCGATCGGTATTGCCGTTTATCCTGACGATGGTTCGGATATGGAAGCGCTGTTCAAGAATGCAGATACTGCCATGTATCAGGCGAAACATGAGGGCCGCGCGTGTTATCGCTTTTATACTGCCGAAATGCAGTCGTTTGTATTGTTCCAGATGAAATTGATCCATGCGCTGCGCACCGCGCTGGAACAGGGCCAATTCCGGATACATTACCAGCCGCAAATATCCTTGCATGACGGAAAAATCATCGGCGCAGAGGCCTTGCTGCGCTGGTCACATCCGGAACTGGGCAACGTATCGCCGGCGGTATTCATTCCGGCCGCGGAAGAATCGGGGCTGATCCTGCCGATCGGGGAGTGGGTAATGCGCACGGCTGTAACGCAATTGAAGCAATGGTTGGGCAGTGGTCACCCGCCCTTCGTCATCGCCGTCAACCTGTCGGCAGTTCAGTTCCGTCATCCCAGCCTGCCCGACTTGGTCACTGGAATACTCAATGAAGCGCAGCTGCCCCCGGAGTACTTGGAACTCGAATTGACTGAAGGTGTGGCGATGCACGATCCAATTGCAGCGATCGCTACGATGAACAAATTGCACGAACTCGGAATCCGCATGTCGATCGACGATTTCGGCACCGGCTATTCATCGCTGAATTACCTGAAGAAGTTCAGTGTGTATAAGCTCAAAATCGACCAGTCCTTTGTGCGCGACATCAGCACGGATCTGGAAGACAAGGCCATCGTTGCGGCGATCATCAGCATGTCCAAAAGTCTCGGTTTGCAAACGATCGCCGAGGGTGTGGAAACTGCCGAGCAGCTTGCCTATTTGCGAGAACAGGGATGCAATGAGGTTCAGGGTTATTACTTCAGCAAACCGCTGGCTTCAGACCAGATGGAGGCATTCCTAGTCGATAAGATGGCCCGACCAATCAGATAGTAATTTCTAAAAACAATAAGGTCTGCATTTCTGCAAGTCTTGGTTTTGTTGGTGGACCCTCGCGGACTTGAACCGCGGACCAAAGCTTTATTAACATTCATGAAATATCAATACCCGTCATTACAAGCATTTGCGTTACATCAGGCAACTTGCGATAGTCTACATCCCGCATCGCGGTTGACAGATTGTTGACAGGAATAGCTAGCGCTCTCGCGACATTCCACCTGCAATCGCCAAGATCAATGGGACAGCGCTGGCCCAAGCGGCTTAGGATGTTTGACTGGGGAATTATTGCCGAAGTCTAGCGTTAGACTTATATAAAAATTCTCGATGTCGGCAATCGATCCCACGGAATTTGCAGACAGTATATTGTTCATCGTGACGGTGATATATGCCGCCGATCCCAGCCAACCTGGATTACTCCCATCGATCGTGCTGGTGCCGTCACCGATGGTGGCTGCAGCAGCCCAGGGCGCAGCTACGTAAGACGAGGTTGGATTCAATGCGGTGCCTGCCACGAATACAAGCGCCGCCGCGGTCTGTGTTCCATTTAGATCAGCACCGATTCCTGGCCCCCCCTCGAAGGCGCGAAGTTCTCCGGAAAGACCAACAAAATTTAGCGCGTTACCGTTTAATACCTGGTAGTCGCCGCTCGCATATAAATTGATGCTTCTGAGATTCCCACGGAGATTCTTGCAACATATCTTCTTTGTAATGAGAATATTTGCCGCGGTCGCGGAAGATATCGCGATGCTTTGACCGTTGCCTGCCTGGGCCCGAAAGCGGCTGGGCGTAAAATAAATCACGTCTCCAGCGAGTTTGGGCACACCAAATAGCGGGTCGATAAGCGCGGGGTCATAGGTCACCGTAAATCCGTTTCCGGTAATTGAGACTGGCGCTGCCGCTGTGGTCAGCGAATAAAGCATCAGCATTATCGATGCTGACAACCACTTAAACGCCTTCGCAGGGCAGTTGCGCTTGAACATTCGCAGTCCTTTCGAACAGGTGGCCAAACCGCTTCTAAGCAATTAGAGAATATTAACCTTTTTCAAGCCAGTCAAGGTGAAGTTGCTCATAACCCGATAGCCACTGTCCTACCCACTGTCATAAAATTCACGGGTCATGGCTGCGCCACATTTATTCCAAGTTTCTTGCGTTGCTTCCTGAACGGCTGAGGGTTGATATCGCACGGCGAGCAACTCAGGAGTGATGCAGATCGAGGAACCGGCGATCTGCGAAGAAAGGAAAGCAAAAGCCGGCTCACAATCTAGCAATGATGACCTTTACGACAAAGGAACAAACATGAAAGCAGCAAAGGCCAATGAGACAAATGCAGAATTTCAGGTCAATAGTCCCGTAATTCAATATGTACCACACGAGCAAATTGAAACACGGGGCATGCTGCAGCCGATCCTGCTGCGGCCGCCACCTGGCGGGAATTTCCTTATGATCACCGGGGAGAGGAAAAATTGCTGAACTACAACAAAGCAAATTACCGCTGACTGTAAGTTGACAGTGAAATAGAAAAAGGAGCTACGCATCGCGTAACTCCCTAATTGTTGGTGGGCCCTCGCGGACTTGAACCGCGGACCAAAGGATTATGAGGGTAGTAGTTCGTAGCAAAGCCTTATATTTACAGGGCTGGCAAGCAGTAATAATTTGTGTGCTACGGAATGTGCAACGGAAAACCAAATAATTTCGTTTAGTATTAGAGTGTTACG
>JBAUQH010000089.1:0-4142 GCA_049580605.1 Gallionella sp.
GTCGCGCGCGGCACGCCGGTCAGGGCAAGCGGGCGCGGCAGGGTGCTGGCGACCGGCGATTATTTCTTCAACGGCAAGACGATCTTCATCGACCACGGCGACGGGCTGATCACGATGTACTGCCACCTGGACCGGATCGGCGTGAAACCCGGCGAGACGGTGAACAAGGGCCAGCGCATCGGGCGTTCCGGAATGACCGGGCGCGCGACCGGGCCGCACCTGCACTGGAGCGTGGTGCTGAACGGAACCATGGTTGACCCGGAATTGTTCATTCCGGCAATGCGTCGCTGACCGTAACCGGTCGAACCGTGTACCAAGGGGAAAGGTTAAACGCGATCACCCACCTGGTCGGTGCAATCCTGGCGATCGCCGGCACGGCCGTACTGATCGTCGCGGCTTCGCTGCAGGGCGATCCGTGGAAGATCGTCAGCGTGTCGATATACGGCGCGACGCTGATCCTGCTCTACAGCTTTTCCTCGCTTTACCACAGCCTGCGCGGGCGCGCGAAGTTGATCATGCGCGAGCTGGATCACCACAGCATCTATCTGCTGATCGCGGGCAGCTACACCCCGTTCTGCCTGGTTACGCTGCGCGGTCCGTGGGGCTGGTCGCTGTTCGGCGTGGTGTGGGGTCTAGCGGCGCTCGGCAGCCTGCAGGAACTGTGGCTGAAGAACAGCGCGCGCATGCTGTCATTGCTGATCTACGTGATGATGGGCTGGGTGGCGCTGGTGGCGCTGTTCCAGCTTGTGCATGCGCTCGGCCCGGCCGGATTCGCGTGGCTCGTGGCAGGCGGGCTGTTCTATACGATCGGCATCGTTTTCTATGTGATCGACACCCGGATGAAACATGCGCACGGCATCTGGCACCTCTTCGTGCTGGCCGGCAGCGCGGCGCATTATGTCGCGATCCTGGTTTATGTGCTGTGAGCGGCGCAGCAATTCCGATAAAATGATGTGGCGTTGCCGCGCTTTCTTCAGCAGCCATCATTCCGGACAAGAGGGGGAAATATCCGTGAAACCGTTTTCGATACTTTGCCTCGCGCTGTTGCTGACCGCGTGCAGCGGCGACCCGCACGACACCAGGGTACCCACCGACATCAAGCAGTGGAGCGACAGCGTCAAACCGTCGCTGCAGAAACTGACACCCGATGAAAAGGCATTATTCTCGCAGTATGCGATCCGGCATATGGACGGCGCGGTGCCAGGAACAATCGGCAGCAAGTCAGACCCGATCCCGGAAGACATGACGATAGGCAAGGCCATCGCGGAGGAGCGCGACTATCAGGCCCGCGGGAACGACAAACAGCCGGATGCAAAGGCAGCCACGGACAAGAAAGTAGCAATCCGCCATTAATGCTTGCTGGCGCTACGGGGAGTTTTCGAAAAGATCCCGCCAGCTATCATCGGGGCCCGCATGCAGGCTTAAATCGCCCGGCGACGGTCTCCTGCACGGATCAGCATCAAACGCTTCGGCCAGGCGAAAGGCACCGGGTGAGAAATAGGCCATCACCTCACAATGAAGACGGCCTTCCGATTCGTGGCGGATGAAAACCGCTGCATTTTGCCGGCTATCCGCCCCGCCGTATTTCGCTGCATAGAACGCCCGGATTTGATCGAGCGCCTCCGACGCAAGCATTGCGTCGCCCAGGTTTTTGGCATACCACCCGGCCATCAGCACGCCTAGCCCGTACTCCAGCCTCTCGGGCGCTTCATGCCGGCAATCCGGCATGCCTGCTTCACATAGCCGTAGGGAAACAGCTCGAAGATGATGTTCCGCGATTCCGGTCCCAACCGCTCTGCAAGATGCTTGGTGACATGGCGCACATCCGGCGCAACCTGGCTTTCGTCGTACCATGTGCGCATGAAGTTGATCGCATCCCAATGGTCTGCCGTAAGCTGGATATTCTCCTGGCTGGCAAACTCGCTGGCGATCTCTTCCGTCCAGGTTGCCGGGTCGACCAGATAGCCTTCGTCATCGGTGTCGGGCAGCTGCATATTTTCCTCCTCATTGAATCAGTGCAACAAACAAGGCAAGTTCAACATCGCAAATTCAAACCAGCAAAACGGGCAACCGTTAAATGCTGTATTGTCAATATATCATAATGTGATATTATTACAATATGGCATCTGGTTCCATTGGTTGCTATTCATCACGGGATGATCATGGCGAGAAACACCCTTAACAAAGCGGAATTCAGGACACTCTCCGACTTCCGCTATCAGCTGCGCAGTTTCGTCAGGTTCAGCGAGGACATCACCCAAAAATCGGGTGTCACGAATCTCCAATATCTGCTGCTGCTTCATGTCAAAGGATACAAGGAACGCGAGTGGGCGACGATCGGCGAACTTGCCGAACGGTTGCAAACCCACCATAACGGGGTCGTGTCGCTTGCCTCGCGCTGCGAAAAACTCGGTTTGATCTACCGGCAGCGCGGAACCGCCGATAAGCGCGAGGTGCAGATCTATCTCACGCCGGAAGGGAATAAACTGGTCACAAAAATCGCGGGCCTGCATCGCGATGAATTATTGAGCCTGCACGGGAGGTTCAGGATTCCCGGCAGGCGAGCTTTGGGGTCTAAGTCATGATTGCCGGAACACCTGAAAAAGATTCTGGCGGTGGCATAACGGGCGATGGCTAAAAAGTTCCCGATTCATCCCGCACACCCGGAGCGGATTTGCTGGGGTTGCGATAGGTACTGCCCGGTTAACTCGATGTGTTGCGGGAACGGTTCAGACCGCGCGCAGCACCCAGTCGAGTTGTTTGGAGATGACTGGCTTGAACTTCTCAACGGGGAAGATGATCCCCCGGAAGAACCGGAAGATACCGGAAAATGATTGCCGGTCATTTGGCACGGCATACCGGCCAGGAAGGGAAACGCCCTCCTAACCAGGGAATATCTGACGGCCAGGTCCAGTTCCTAAAATGCCGACCAGAATAAAAGGCCCACAACACCGATTACCAGGACCAGCCCGATGTAAAACAGCAGGCCATCCTTGAAGCTGCTTAAATCTTCATGATTGTGGAGTTCATCAACGGATTTGTTCATGGCTGCTACCTCCTCTGTATGATTGATGCAGGAAGTGAAGGTTGCGATTGCCTTTGCTTTTGATCGCCATTCCTCGGGCCTGTACTTCGGATTCAGCTCCGGCGTAAATTCAACCTGTAATCGTTGACACAAATTGCCTAGGATTGGTTCCGCTTCTCCGTGGCTGGCGGCGAAGGGAATTTTTCAGGGGATCAGATTTTCCGTCTTACCTTGATCGCAATCGTGCCGACGGCCAGGAAAGCGACACCCATCAGCACGAGCGTGACCGGCCAGCCCAGCGAGTTTGCGAAATGCCTGGCGGTGTAATAGCCGATGAAACCGAGCATCGCCAGCACCGTGGTGAACAGCAGCGCCCGGCTTTGCAGCACAACGCAGCCATACAGCATGGCCGCGGTGATCGCGAGATAGACCAGTTCGAAATAGGAGTCATGCACCAGCCCGAACAGGCCGCCGTAGGCCATGACCGACCCGAAGAAATAACCGAGACCGGACAGGCGCGCATGTCGACCCGCCTTGTGCACGCCGTAGGCCGCGGACATCACGCACACGCCGGTTAGCAGGCTCGCCCAGTTTGCCGAAGCCGCAAGCGCGATCCGGTCGAACAGGCCGCTGTTCAGCCAGAAGGTGGCGATCAGCAGCGCGGGTTCCGCGAGCAGGCGATGGGGCGTTTTTTCAAGTGCGGTGCCGACCAGGAACAGCGAGGCGCCAAGCACGATCGCGATGTATGCCATCGGAACGCCGAGCATGTCGAGCCCGACCTGCATGAATCCGTAAACAAATAGCAGCGCGGTGAATGCCAGCACCGTTGGCCGGTATTTGCCGAACAGCACGGCCTGGTGCACGGCCATCACGCCGAAGACGAACAGCGCCGCGGCACGCCAGTTTTCGCCGCGAGGATAAACTTCGTGGATAAGCACGAACCAGCCGCCGGTCATCGTGAATGCCGCGACGAGCGCGAGCGGCAGGACCAGCCTGGGATACCTGTTCTCGTGCAGCGCGGAAACAAGCACGATCAGCAGGATGTAGCCGATGCCCAGCGTCACGAGCACATGCATCGCGCTGCCCATGCTCTGCCAGAACGTGCCGATGTAGGTGC
>JBAUQH010000090.1:0-31497 GCA_049580605.1 Gallionella sp.
AGTCCGGATTTACCGCCTGATCGCGGTCGCGGCACTGCTGCCCGTGCTGGTGGTCACCCATATCGGCGCCGCGCCGCTTTGGCTGTGGCTGGTCTGCACCACTGCGTTCTTCGTGCTGGTCTCGGGGCGCATGATACCGGCGATGGCGATCATCACGTCGGCGGCTCGGCCGAAATTGCGCGGCACCTTCATGTCGCTGAATGCCACGATGCAGTCGCTCGCCATGGGTCTGGCCACAACGCTGGCCGGATTCATCATCACACAGAACGATGCGGGCCGGATCGTTCACTACGGGCTGGTGGGCTATGTCGCGATTACCGGAAACATGCTGGCAATCCTGTTTGTGTCGCGCATCGTGATGCACGACCAGCATGCCGCCGAGCCGGATGTGGCGCTGAAATAAACTGGAGCGGGTGAACGGGATCGAACCGTCGTATGCAGCTTGGGAAGCTGCCGTTCTACCATTGAACTACACCCGCGAGGGTGGCGATTTTACGTGGGTTGCCCGCAATACTCAACACAGGCGCGCTGCCATTCGGGCGTAACGTCTGGCCGGAATCGCGGGGACGCAGCGACGCAACTTTCCCCCGTTATGTTGCGCGTCGCTTTACGCACCGGACGGAATATCGCCATTATCGATCCGAACATCGCCCGGGTTCAGCATCGCCTCGAATTGTGCAATCGGCAGCGGCATGCCGAAATGATATCCCTGGAAGTGCCTGCAACCCTCGTTGAAAAGAAATCGATGTTGCGCTTCCGTCTCCACCCCCTCGGCAATGACGTCCAGGTTCAGGCTGTGTGCCATCGCGATGATGGTTTTCACGATGGCCTTGTCGCTGCTGTCGGTGACGATGTCGCGCACGAACGACCGGTCGATCTTGAGCTGGTCGAGCGGCAGCCGTTTCAGGTATTGCAGCGAAGAGTAGCCGGTGCCGAAGTCGTCCAGCGAAAACTGGATGCCGATTTCGCTGAGTATATTCATGGTCTTTATCGTGTCCTCGATATCCTCCAGCAGCATGCCTTCGGTCAGCTCCAGCTTGAGCCGCACCGGATTGATGCCATGGTGTCGCACTTGCGCTTTTACCTGGGAGATGAATTCGGGCTGGCGGAACTGCTTGGCACTGACGTTGACCGACAGCACAAGGTCGCGGGTACGCGCGGCCTGCTGCCAGGCCTTGAGTTGCGCGCACGCCGTTTCCAGCACCCAGGTACCCATGGGCAGGATCAGGCCGGTCTCTTCGGCCAGCGTGATGAATTGAAACGGCGGCACCAGACCCTGCCCGGGGTGCTTCCAGCGTATCAATGCCTCGGCGCCCAGCGACTTGAGTTCATTGTCTACCTGTATCTGGTAGTACAGCTCGAACTGCTGCTGGTCGACCGCCTTGCGCAATTCGCTTTCCATCGCGGCATGCCGGTTCACGGATGCCTGCATTTGCGGGTCGAAAAAGCGCAGCGCATTTCGGCCGGTTTTTTTGGCCTGGTACATTGCAATATCGGCTTGCTTCATCAATTCTTCCATCGTGGTTTGCTGGCCGTTGAACAGTGTTGCGCCGACGCTTGCGCTGTTCTGGTAATCGTTCACCGCCAGCCGGTAGGGAATGCTCAGTTTCGAGAGGATTTTCTCGCCGATGGATTCCGCCTGTTCCGCCGCCGCAAGCGTTTGTACGCTGAGATTTTCCAGCACCACCACGAATTCGTCGCCGCCCAGGCGTGCCACCGTGTCACCGTCGCGCACGCTGGATACCAGGCGTTGCGCGACCTGCTGCAACAGCAGGTCGCCGATTTCATGGCCCAGGGTATCGTTGAGCGTCTTGAAATTGTCCAGGTCAAGGAACAGCAATGCACCCTGTTTGCCGGTGCGCGCGCTGGAAGCCAGGGAATGCTGGAGACGATCCATCAGCAGCAGCCGGTTGGGGAGATGCGTGAGAGAATCATAGAACGCCAGCTTTCTCATTTCCGCCTCGACCAGCTTGCTCTCGGTGATGTCCCGTATCGTGCCGCGCATCTTTAACGGCGCACGCTGGGCATTGAATTCCAGCTTTCCCAAGCCATGCATCCATCGCTCGGCTTTGTCGTGGTGCCGGATGATGCGGTACTCCCGGTCGAAATCCTTGCCCTGTTCGAACACTTCGTTCCTGAAATATCTGCCGATCTCGATGCGGTCGTCAGGGTGGATCAGCGCCTCCCATCCATCGACAGAGCGAATGTAGGTCCTGTCAATTCCAAACAACTTGTCAAGCACGTCGGAACTTTCCCAGATCCCGCTGCCGAAATCCAGGGTATAACTGCCCAGATCCGCAATGCTTTGCGATTCCCTGAGGGAAGCTTCGCTCGCTTTCAGGATTTCCTCGTGCGCGAAGACCTTGAGACGCAGATGAATGTTTTCCGAAATGCTCCGGTTGGAATTCCGGATCGCCATAATCATGAATCCGAGATAAAGGATTGCGGCCATTCCCATCTCCATGGACAGGCTGTCTCCAGCCACAAACAGGCGTATCGCTGCCGGCAAGATCGCCAATAAAGAAAAGCCGGCAGCGGATACCAGGTCGGCCGAATACGAAACCACGCCGCCTGCCGTCAAGCCGGCCAGCATGAAGACCAGAAACATTTGATGCTGCGGATCATTGGCAGGGTACATCAGGAACCCCGACGAACCCCACACCAGACCGGCCACCAGCACTCCCAGCCGGAACCTGGCTATCCTGGCGCGCACAACGGTTTGGTCATCCTCCGGCGAGCGCCGATATGCAATAACCATGACCAGCCGGATGAAGGTAACCAGCCCAATCAGGGAAATCCAGACAACCACCAGGCCTGCAGCGATGACTTCGCGCTGCGCAAAGGCAAGCAGTGCGGCGAGCAGCGCACTGGCTAACAAGGTTGCATTGCTTGCGGACAATAACTGCTGCAGCTTAAGGGATGGTGCTGTCGCCTTCTTGCCAAAACTGTACATGGCGTGTGTCAGAAAAATTGACGGGAACTTGTCAGATTATGCCATCAAGTTGCATTACGCCTGATGAAATCATGAAGCGCTTGGTTCCGCAGTTTTATGCTGGCGCACAACATTCGGGCAGGCTCCGGCACGGCAGGTACCCGCGCGACACCCCACAAGGAACCGGCCAATCGAAATCGCACCAGGCACGCGATCATCTAGCCATTGACAGCCTGATGCAGGGATTCCACAATCTGTTCCGCATGTGTTGGATCAGCGCCCGTTCTCCAATCCAGAATATCGATTGAACCATGGACTTCGCAGTTGATTGAATTGGTATGAACATATCTGGAAACCGTAATCATTATGGATAAGCTGGACACATCGGAATTATTCAGGCTCTATCCCCGTATCGCGGTCAAGATACGCGGATTGTGGGGTACCCGGGAATGCCGGGCATTGCTGATGTCGCTGATGAACGATTCGCGTGACGGAAAAAGGGCGGGCTTTCCCGTTTCAGTCGGCCAAACCATCATTGCCCTGCTCAACGCCCACGATGAGAAGTTTCCACAATTCGACACCAAAAACGACAGTCTCGTGCCCTTTACCGCAATGCGTTCGCGGCCCGTGGTTGTCAAGCAAGATCAGGGCTGGGGCATTATCGGAACTTTCGCCAAATTTATCTTCCTCGTCTGCATTGCCGCGGTGGCCTACAAATACTACAAGGGAACCTGAGCTACCGGACTGACCGGCTGTGTCCGTACCCGGCAACATGTCCTGAATTGCCAGTTTCATTCCGTCTGCACCGCAACCCGGCTCCGGAGCCCGTCATCCGCCGGATGACACCTGAACTTTATTGCATTTCAATCATCGGAACCTTCCCGGGGATTGCTTCCAAATACCCGGCCAATTATTCCAAGGAGAGATCATGTTGAAAGGTGTCGTGCTGGGCGTCGCGTTAACAATATTTGTGGGACTGACTGGCGGTTACCTGCTGTTGCATAGCGGACTGATTCCGGCCAACGCCGATGCAAAACCAGGCGGACTGGAACTCTGGATGGCGGGAACTTCACTGGATGCGACACTGGATCGATACGCACCGAAGGAACAGAATCCGGTAGCACTGAGCGACCAGAATCTCCTCAAGGGCGTCCGTCTTTTTGCGGAAAACTGTGCAGTCTGTCACGGTTCCGCGAAAGGATCGCATTCACCTTCGCCGATTGCGAAGGGCGAGTATCCGCATCCCCCCCAGCTGGCGACCGACGGTGTCGAGGACGACACGGAAGGCGAGTCGTTCTGGAAGATCAAGCACGGTATACGCCTGACCGGCATGCCCTCGTTCGGCTACACCCTCAAGGACGAGCAGATCTGGACGCTCGCGCTATTCCTGAAACATATGGACAAGCTGCCGCCCCAGGTTGAACAGGTCTGGCATCAGGTCCGCAACTGGCCGGTGACGCCGCTGGAACAGCCGGATCGGAAATAATCTGCAGCAAAACCGCAGGCGCGCCGATTCCCCGGCTGGGGCGGTATTTATCCAAAACCCACAAACTGTAATAGAATTGCAGCTGCCGCGGGTGCGGGTCAACGTCTGAACAGCAGCTTTCCGGGCTGCCCGCAATGCTGCTTGCCCGCACAGCAAATTCATCATCCCTGGTCCAATCGAGCGACAAAGAAAAAGTGATTACCGTCAGTATCAACGGCACAACCCGGCAGCTTACCGATTCTGCCGGCCTGGCAGTGCTTCTGGAAGAAATGGGCCTGACCGGCAAGCGCATCGCGCTGGAACGGAACGGCGAAATCGTGCCGCGCAGCATGCTCCACACCCAGCAATTGGCGGATGGCGATAAACTGGAAATCGTGGTGGCCGTTGGCGGAGGCTAACCAGCCACTTGGCAATCGTCTTGTGGTTGCCTAGTGGAATGGCTATGCAACGCTAAACAACAGGAAAAATAATGAACGACAGACTGATCATCGCAGGCAAGCGCTACTCATCCCGGCTGCTGGTCGGCACCGGAAAATACCGGGACTTCGCCGAGACCAAAGCTGCGGTGGAAGCCAGCGGCGCGGAAATCATCACCATTGCGATCCGGCGCAGCAACATCGGGCAGAATCCCGGTGAACCGAGCCTGCTGGAAATCCTGCCGCCGTCGCAGTACACGCTGCTGCCCAATACGGCCGGCTGTTACTCGGCGATTGACGCGGTGCGCACACTGCGCCTTGCCCGCGAACTGCTCGATGGTCACGGCTTGGTCAAGCTGGAAGTGCTGGGCGACCCGCAATCGCTTTATCCCAACGTGATCGAAACCATCGCGGCGGCAAAAACGCTGGTCGCGGAAGGCTTCCAGGTAATGGTGTACACCTCGGACGACCCGATCATCGCGAAGCAGCTTGAGGATATCGGCTGCGTCGCGATCATGCCGCTGGCCTCGCTGATCGGCTCCGGGATGGGCATTCTCAACCCGTGGAACCTGCAGCTGATCATGGAGCGCGTTCAGGTTCCGGTGATCGTTGATGCGGGTGTCGGCACCGCATCGGATGCCGCGATCGCGATGGAACTGGGTTGCGATGGCGTGCTGATGAATACCGCAATCGCCGGCGCGCAGCAACCGGTGCTGATGGCTTCCGCAATGAAGCAGGCGGTGGAAGCCGGCCGATCGGCCTGCCTTGCCGGTCGCATGCCGAAGAAACTGTACAGCGCCAGCCCCAGTTCTCCAACCGCTGGGACGATCAGTTCGACGCGTTCCTGAAATGTCCTTCCTGTCTCTCAATATCGCCGGAGAGGGCGCCCGCCTGCGCGGGCGAAGCTGTTTAAATGACCTGCCATGATAGCAAGCACTGACCTCGGCAAACGCCACATCCGCAGCTATGTACTGCGCCAGGGCCGCGTATCGCCCGCGCAGCAGCGCGCCTGCGAAACGTTGCTGCCGCGCTTCGGCATCAAATACGCGGCTCAGCCGCTCGACCTGGAGCAGGCATTCGGTCGCCGGGCGCCAAAGATTCTTGAAATCGGATTCGGCATGGGCGACAGCACTGCTGCGATCGCGATCGCCCATCCGCAAAATGATTATCTTGCACTGGAAGTGCACACCCCCGGTGTCGGCAACCTGCTCAAGCTGATCGATGCGCGGCAGATATCCAACATCCGCATCATGCAGCACGATGCAGTGGAAGTGCTGCGCGATATGATTCAGGCAAGCGCGCTGGACGGCGTGCATATTTTTTTCCCCGACCCGTGGCACAAAGCCCGCCACAACAAGCGGCGCCTGATCCAGGCACCGTTCATTTCCCAGCTGGTGACAAAACTGAAGCCCGGCGGCTATATCCATGTCGCGACAGACTGGCAGGATTATGCCGAGCAGGTGCTGGCGGTGCTGGCCGCGGAACCGTTGCTGGAGAATACCGCGCCGGGATACGCGCCGCGTCCCGACTATCGTCCGCTCACCAAGTTCGAGCAGCGCGGAATCCGGCTCGGGCTAGGCGTGTGGGACATGGTGTTCCGCAGGAAATGAACGGTGCTGCCGGAGCCAGTCAGCCGCCGTCGAATTCCAGGTTGGGCGCGCGATTCAACAGCGTGGCCACCATCTCGGCGGGGGGTATCCGCTCGTACAGTATCCGGTAGACGGCATCGCAGATCGGCATCGCGACGCCGAGGCGCTGGGCTAGGTGATGCACTTCCCGCACCGTATTAACACCCTCGGCAACATGCCCGAGTCTGCGCAGTATTTCCGGCAAATCGTGCTGCTGCACCAGCAGCAGGCCGACCTGGCGGTTGCGCGACAGATCGCCGGTACAGGTCAGGATCAGATCCCCCACACCGGACAGTCCGCTCAGGGTTTCGGAACGCCCGCCAAGATTCAAACCGAGCCGGGTAATTTCTGCCAGCCCGCGGGTCAGCAGTGCAGCACGCGCATTCAGCCCCAGCCCCAGACCGTCGCTGATGCCTGCCGCGATCGCCATCACGTTCTTTACCGCGCCGCCGACCTCGACGCCGGCCAGGTCGTTGCTGGGATAGATGCGCAGGTAGGCGTGATGCAGCGCCTGGGCGGTACTGCGCGCAAAATCCGCATCGGCGGATGCGAGCGTCAGCGCAGTCGGAAACCCTTGCGCCACTTCCTGCGCGAAGCTGGGCCCTGACAACACGCCGGACCTGAATCCCGCGGGCAGTACTTCGGCGACGACCTGGTGCGGCAGTTTTGCAGTATCCGCCTCGAACCCCTTGCACAGCCACACCACGTCGAAGTGCCGCGGCAACGCCACCAGCCGCTGCAAGGCCTGGCGCAATCCGGCGGTCGGTACCGCGATGATCGCCAGCTCAGCGGCAGCCAATGCGGCTGGAAAATCCGCGCTCAACTGGACTGCAACAGGCAACTCGATGCCGGGAAGGTATTGCTGGTTATTGCGCGCGGCCCGCATTGCCGCGATCTGGTCGGCATCGCGCGCCCATAATGTGACGCGGTGGTGTGCCGACAGGCTGATCGCAAGCGCGGTTCCCCATGCTCCTGCGCCGATGATGGTGATATTCATTTAATCGGGATCCTGGACATGGACAATGAAGGCCTGTCTGCAGATCAGCAGCGGGATCCGGTCAGCGGGGCTCACTGCCAAGCGGCAGCCCGTTGTGTCCCCTGCCATCCGGTCATCCTCCCCATACCTCGGCACTGCGGACATAGCCGATATTCCCATCCTGGTGGCGCACCCTGATCCAGCCGGTGCCGGTTGATACGATATATTCCAGCGCGACTTGCTGGCGCACCTGGAAAAGTCGCGCCGAGCCACGATCGGGCGCGACACGGACATCCACCAGCGGCAGCAGCGCAAACACGTAGCGCTTGCTGCTCAGCGCGCTCTTTTCCACCCAGTACAATCTGCCGGAACGGTCTCGCACCTTGACCCAGCTTTCCAGCGTGACGACCTGCTCGAGCGGCGTATAGCGATTCACCACGAACATTTTCTTTGCATGGGTCGAGGGCGCATCATAAAGTATCGCGCTGCTCTCGCTGACCGACACGTATTCCACCGCGTGGGCTGCACCGGCACCGAGCAGCAACGCAAAAATTACGGCCAGGCGGGAAGCGCAATACCTTTTCATCAGTGCGTGGTGGCCGCGTTTCCGGACTGAGCCTGCTGCTTCTGCTGCTGGTAGATCGAATCGAAATTGACCGGGTTGAGCAGCACCGGCGAGAAACCGCCGCGCACCACCACATCGGATACAACCTCGCGCAAATAGGGGAACAGGATGTTCGGACACATCACTGCGAGTATCGGCTCGAGTTCTTCGGTCGGCACGTTGCGTACCTGGAAAATTCCCGCCTCCTCGACTTCGACCAGAAACATGGTATTTTCGCCGACCTTGGCAGTGACGGTCGCCTTTACCAGCACCTCGAACAGACCTTCCTCGATCGAAGCGGCCTGGGTGTGCAGCTGGATATCGACCTGCGGACTTTCCCGCGACAGAAATATTTTCGGTGCATGGGGAATTTCCAGCGAGAGATCCCTGACGTAGATTTTTTCCACGTTGAAAACCGGCTGGTTATTTTCTGCTGCTGCTTCGCTCATTTCGGTATCCTTGAAATGTTATTGGGGAATCAGGGAAATGTTATTGGGGAATCAGGATTTCGCCAGCAGCGTATCGAGTCCGCCTTCCTGGTCAAGCTCGGCAAGATCGTCGAAGCCGCCCACATGTATCCCGTTGATGAAAATCTGCGGAACGGTGCGCCGCCCGGTCATTTCGATCATCGCATCGCGCAATTCCGGCTGCAGATCGACGCGGATTTTTTCGATTTCCTTCACCCCCTTGCGGTTCAGCAGTTTCTCGGCACGAACGCAATAGGGGCAAATCGCGGTGCAATACATCTGTACGGCCATCGCTATTTCTCCAGCGGCAAGTGGTTTTTTTGCCAGGCAAGCACACCGCCGGCAAGATTGTATGCCTGGACAAACCCCTGCCTGGCCAGCAAAAAGCACGCGGTGCCGGAACGGTTTCCGCTTCGGCAAACCACCACGATGGGCTGGTCCTTGTATTTTTCCAGTTCGCCCATGCGCTCCTTGAGCTTGCCCAGCGGGATCAATTTCGAGTTCAGCACGTGCCCCGCATCGTATTCGCTGCGCTCGCGCACATCCAGCACGATTGCATCCTTGTGATTGATCAGCTGCAATGCGCCGGAAGGGTCCACTTCCTTCACGCCGCGAAAGCGGTTCCCGAATAACGACCACAGCAGCATGACGCCGCTGATAAATGCGATCGTGATGGGAAGAATATTACTGATGAAGAACTGCACTGGCATGCTCCTTTTCCTGTTGATTCGCGAATTCTAACAGAGCCGAAAAGTGTGCGGGATCCTTCTCCGCCAGATCCGCCAGGAATTGATGCGCCTTGTCATCCCCGGGATACGACCAGACGGCCTGTTCCCACAACTGTTCGGCCTGCGCCAGATGCCCGCCCTGGGCAAGAAATAGTGCCTGGCGATACACCACCGGTGCAATCGGCAGGAATCGCATTACATTGTCGCCGAGCGCGATCTTTTGTTCGATGCGGTCGCCATTCAATTCGGTGTAGGTAAACATGTACATTTCCGCGTAGGGTGACAATAGCGGCTGGTTGTATGCCGCGATCAGCCCGGAGCGGATGAGCGGAAAAGTCGATGCGTTATTTGCGGAAACCGGACGCAGCGCCAGGGTGTTTTTCAATTGCTGATAGCCGATTTGCAGCTGCAGCAGCGTCACCAGGCCGAGCAGCAGGATGGCAAGCGTGGCCAGGCGGCCGATATTGCGCAATTCAAGACGATAGTGCTTTTCATCAAATGCGCCCAGCAGAACCGCCGCGATGCCGATGAAGTAGGCATACCACAGCGGGTACTCGAGCAGGCTGTGGATGGCCAGCACACCCAGCATGGAATAACCCCACCAATGCGCCCCGCTGAACGTTGCGCGCCGGATGCCATGCAACCAGATACCCAGCGGAACCAGCAATGCCAGCAAACCCGGAATGCCGGCAACTGCAGCCAGCTGAAAAACCAGGTTATGCGCATTGTTGTACAAGCCTGAAATATTGGTCGCCTGCAGCTGCGGCAGCAACAGGAAGTGATGCCACGCGAATTGCCCGAAGCCGATTCCCAGCAACGGATTCTGGACAAACATCAGCAATGCCTCGCGCCACAGGTACAGGCGGATGCTGCCGCCGGTATCGCCGCCGCCGTTATAGGCCAGCAGCCGCTGCACGGTGTTCGTGCCGTGACCGGGCCCGGCCATGAAATGCATTTGCACCAGCAGGTGCATCAACCCGAATCCGGCGACCAGCAGCGCGCTGTAGCGCAACAGCGGTTTCAAGCTTGCCTCGCGCCGCGCCATCCACCACGCGACCAAGATCATCAGCGCAAGGTACAGCCAGGTACTGCGCGAACCGCTCAGCGTCATTGCAAACAGCAGCGGCAGGGACAGCAGGATCGCATAGGCCGGCTTGATCATGCGTCGCTGAAACAGCAAACCCAGCGAGGCAAGACCCAGCGCGATGTAATCGGCAAAATGGTTGGGCTGGGCAAGATTCCCGTAGATGCCGCCGGCAAGATCCCGCGCAATCACCGGGTCCAGGAAGGTATGCCACTGGAAATGCTGCAATACGCCGATAGCGGCGTTCAGTTCCGCGCCGATCAGCAGGAATATCGCCAGTGCCGGCGCCAGTTTTTCCAGCCCGAAGCAGTCGCGCAACCGGGCGCCCAGCACCATCAACAGGGCTGCAAACAAGAAATACAGCGCATACAGCAAAGCCTGGTTGAAATAAGCGACCTTGCCCAGCACCAACTGCAGCAGCAGCACCACGATCAGCGCGGCAGGAAGCTGCGCGATGCGGGGAATCTCGGGGCGTTGCCAGAATTCACGGCCGATCAGCAGGGTAAGCGCGAGCACCCCCAGCATCGCGCTCCACCATTCCTGGTCAAACGAGGTCAGCGGGTTTTCATGGCGATAATGCAGGAACGGGAATGACCACATCAACCCGACCAGAATCAGGCTGATGCGGGCCCAATGATTACCTGACGGTCGGATGGACTGGGGGAGTTTGTTCAGCACGAACCGCTTTTTACGCCGAACCTGGCAAGAATGTTATTCAGCGGGCAGATCCGGGTGAAGCCGCTCTGGAACAGGTTCAATCCGACAAACGCGGTGAAGAACAGAAAGTATTTGCTCACAAACACGGGACTGGATTCGACGCCCAGCGCCAGAGAAATCAATACAAACGATCCTGCGACAATACGGACGATAAGTTCTGAATTCATGAATAGAAGCTCCTAGGTTTTGAATGGACCGGATTTTACTGGATTTTTTTATAAAGCGTTGCGTAATACAGCACCGGTATCACCACCAGTGTCAGCACGGTGGACACCAGTATGCCGAATATCAGTGAAATGGCCAGACCGTTGAATATCGGGTCGTCAAGGATGAACAATGCACCCAGCATCGCAGCCAGGCCGGTCAGGATGATCGGCTTGGCCCTGGCGCTCGCCGCCGCGATCACCGCATGCTGGGGATCCTCCCCATCGCGAATTTGTATGTTGATGAAATCCACCAGCAGGATTGAATTGCGCACGATGATACCCGCCAGTGCGATCATGCCGATCATCGAGGTCGCGGTGAACTGGCTGCCCAGCAGCATGTGGCCCGGCATCACGCCGATGATGGTGAGCGGTATCGGTGCCATGATCACCAGCGGCACAAGATAGGATTTGAACTGCGCCACCACCAGCAGGTATATCAGCAGCAAGCCCACGCCATAGGCAATGCCCATGTCGCGGAATGTTTCGTAGGTCACCTGCCATTCGCCGTCCCACTTCAGTGCGTAGCCGGCATAGGGATTACTGGGCTGTTTGAAAAAATAGGTATTCAGTTTTCCGCCCTGCGCCAGCGGCATATTGCTCACCTTGCTGTTGATGTCGAACATGCCATAAAGCGGGCTGTCGATCTTGCCGGTCATGTCGCCGAATACATACACCACCGGCAGCAAATCCTTGTGGTAGATCGGGTAATCGCGTTGCATTGGAACCACCTGTACCACTTCCGAGATCGGCACCAGCACGCCGTCGCGGGCTCTCACCTGAAGTGCCAGCACATCATCGATGCGGCTGCGGCTTTCGGCAGGGAGCCCGATGCGCAATGGCGGGGCGTACTTCGCATCGGGATCGTGCAGCGAGGTGACATCCTGTCCGGACAATGCGACGCTGATCACATCGACGATGTCGCGCGGTGCAACACCAAGCAAAGCGGCCTTGCTCTGCAATACCCGCAACAGCAACTTGGGCGCAGCCTTCGTTACCGTATCATCAACTCCGACAATGTCGGCAGTCTTGCTGAATTGATCGCGCACCCGCGTCGCCACTTCACGCGCCCCCCCGTAATCGGGCCCGTATATTTCCGCAACGATCGGCGACATCACCGGCGGTCCCGGCGGAACCTCGACGATCTTCACGTTGGCGCCCCATTTGCCGGCGATTTTCTGTATCGGTTTCAGCGCGGCGGTGGCAATCTCGTGACTGGTGCGACTGCGATGATGCTTGTCGCGCAGGTTGACCTGGATATCGCCCTGCTCGGCTTCGCTGCGCAGATAGTACTGGCGCACCAGTCCATTGAAGTTGATCGGCGAAGCCGTGCCGGCATAGGCCTCGTAATCGGTGACTTCCGGCACGGTTGACAGATAGCCGCTGATGTCGTGCAGCACCGCACCGGTCTGCTCCAGCGGCGTGCCCGCCGGCATATCCACGATAACCTGGAATTCCGATTTGTTGTCGAACGGCAGCATTTTCAGGATCACCAGCTTCACCACGCCCAGCGACACCGCCAGCAGCAATCCGCCAAAGATTGCCAGCCACAATTTGCGCCGCGCCGGTTTGCCGTGCACGCCATTCAGGAACGGGGTCAGAAACTTTCTGAAAAAGCGATGTATCCCGGTATCGCGTTCATCCTTCAGAACTTCGTGATGGGCGCCGGCAAAGCGCAACACCAGCCAGGGCGTGATCACGAATGCCACCGCCAGCGATATCAGCATGCCCATGCTGGCGTTGATCGGGATCGGGCTCATGTACGGACCCATCAGACCCGTGACAAATGCCATCGGCAACAGCGCGGCGATTACCGTCAGGGTGGCGAGTATGGTCGGGCTGCCCACTTCGTCCACCGCTTCCGGAATGATTTCCGACAGCGGCTGATGGGTTGCCAGCGCACGGCGCCGATGGATGTTTTCGACCACCACGATTGCATCGTCCACCAGGATACCGATGGAAAAGATCAGCGCGAACAGCGAAACGCGATTCAGGGTAAAACCGTACGCCCACGACGCAAACAAGGTTGCCAGCAGGGTCAGCATCACCGCGACGCCGACAACAAATGCCTCGCGTCGGCCCATGGTCAACCACACCAGTGCAACCACGGCAGCTGTGGCGAACAGCAACTTTTCGATCAACTTGATCGCCTTGTCGTTGGCGGTCTGGCCGTAATTGCGCGTGGTGGTGACATGCACGTCGTCGGGGATGACACTTCCCTTGAGTTCGTCCACGCGCGCCAGCAGTTTGTCGGCGATGTCCACCGCGTTGGCTCCCGGCTTCTTGGTGATCGCCAGCGTCACCGCAGTGAATTCTCCCTTGTCCTCGATATGTTTGTCTGCTGAGGCGGGGCCGGTTCCGAGCCACACATAACTGCTCGGCTGGTCGGCACCGTCCTCTACTTGCGCAACATCGCGCAAAAATACCGGCCTGCCGTCGGACACCCCGACCACCAGCCGTTCTACTTCGCTGGCATCACTCAGAAAACTGCCGGTTTGCACCAGCACTTCGCGATTATCCTCCACCAGATTGCCTGCATTGCGCGATACATTGGCGGATTGCAGGGCCGCGCGGATGTCCTGTATGGTGAGATGGAAAGCATTGAGACTTTCCGGGTCAAGCAGCACCCGCACCATGTGCTGGGTCCCGCCGAGCGTGGTGACTTCGCGCGTGCCGGGGACCCGTTTCAACTCCTCTTCGATCGCATGCGCCACATGGGTCAGAGCGATACCGCCACCTATCTTTTGATCGCGCCACAGCGTCAGCGCCACCACCGGCACGTCGTCAATGCCCTTGGCCTTGATGATGGGGGGCAATACACCCAGCGTGGCAGGCAACCAATCCGAATGGGAGTTGAGCACGTCATACAACTTGACCAGTGAAGCCACGTGCGGTTCGCCGACCTTGAACTGCACGGTAATGATCGCCATGCCCGGCTGCGAAACCGAATAGACATGGTCCACTCCGGCGATCTGCGACAATACCTGCTCGGCAGGTGTGGACACGGTTTGAGCCACGTCCTTGGCCGAGGCACCCGGATAGGCGATCAGCACGTTCGCCATGGTCACATTGATCTGCGGTTCTTCTTCCCGCGGCGTAACCAGCAGCGCAAACACGCCCAGCAGCACGGCGACCAGCGCCAGCAGCGGCGTCATTTGCGAATGTAAAAATGATCTTGCGATTCGTCCTGAAATTCCCATATATATCCCGATAGATTAATTCCGGCAAAAGCGGTCGGCCCGGCCAGTTTTGTGCATTGCCCTGGCTTGCCTGACGGCTTTGCCTGATTTCAGCGCCTCAGGGGGTTACTCCGGAAACTGGTACCTGTTTTCTGGGGACGTTCCCTGATGTTGTGTTTGGCTGCTTGGCACCGGTTACGGCTTCATCCCGGCCTTGATCGGATCCAGCGCCACCTGTTCGCCGGGATTGAGACCCGCCAGTACTTCAACAGCGCCATCGTCCGTGGTTTCACCCAACCGAACCTGGCGCAATTTGACGCCGCCTAGTGCGTCCACCACATACACGGCCACCACCTCGCTGCGGTGCAGCACCGCGCTGGCCGGTATCACCAGCCGATTGGATATTCCCACCACGAAATGCGCGCGCACGAACATCCCAGGGTATACACCCGGCTCATCGGGAGGGAGATTCACCCGAACTTGCGTACTGTGGGTGCGCGCATCGGCGAGCGGCTGCACGATGACGGATGCCGCCTTGATCCATCGGTTCAGCGAAGGCACTTCCACCTTCACCTTGGGATGCGTTCCGAGGTCCGGCAATTTGTATTGCGGGACGCTCACAATCACGCGCATTTCTGCCGGGTCGAACCCGGTCATCAGCGGTTTGCCCGGCTCCACCATTTCACCGACTTCCACCAGCCGCGCCGCGACCACCCCGCTGTAGGGCGCCAGTACGGCGGTATAGCTATGCGCCAAACTCGCCTGTCCAGCTCCCGCCTCGCTGACTGCGGCCTGCGCCCTTGCCACCTGGTAATCGGCCTCTGCCTTGTCCAGCGCAGACTGGCTGATGAATTTTTGCTCGAACAATTGCCTGGCGCGTTCATAGGTCGCTTTGGCGTTCTGCAAGGTAGCCTGCGCCTGCCGGACTTGCGCGGTGCTACCTGCCAGGGCCTGCGCAGTTTCGCGTTCATCGATCCGCAACAGTACCTGCCCCTTTTTGACGTGGCTGCCCACATCGAAATTGATTTCCTTGATGCGCCCGCTGATTTGTGCGGATACGGTGGATTGGCGCGTCGCTTCCACCAGCCCATCGACGCTGTAAGTCTGTTCCACCTCGCGATACTGGACCTTGGCGACAGCCAGGACCGGGGATGAATCTCCGCCCGGTTTGCCGGGCTCGGCTGCGCTCGCATACCCGGTTGCCGCGCCCATCAACACCAGACCAAAGGCCAAAGCTTTATTCATTGCATCTACCCCCAGTAATTCATTGAGTGAATCTTAAATATAAGAATTTGCTAATATAGCATAAAATACAATTACTGTCCCGAAATTACATTATCCCTTTCAAGGGTTTCCCCGTCACGATTTTGCGGAAAACCGGGTAATGCAGCCAACTCGGCCCGGAAACCCGCGCCAGATTGCTTTTCAGCCCGGATTCAGATTGCGCGTATTGCCGCGCAGCTCTCGCTGACCAGCGCCGGGCCGCGATAGATCAAACCGCTGTATAACTGCACCAGCGATGCGCCGGCCCGGATTTTTTCTGCTGCATCAGAACCGCTCAGTATGCCGCCCGCTCCGATGATCGGCACAGCGCCCTGCAGATCGGCAGCAAGCTGGCGGATAACGGAAGTGGATTTGTCGCGCAACGGGGCTCCGCTCAGCCCCCCGGTTTCCGCGCCATGCGCCAGGTTCTCAACACGCTCGCGCGACAGCGTGGTGTTGGTCGCAATCACGCCGTCGATCCGGTGCCGCACCAGCAACCGGGCAATCTGTGAGATTTGCCCGGTCTCCATGTCAGGCGCGATTTTCAGTGCAATCGGCACATATTTGCCGTGTTTGTCTGCCTGCGCCTGCTGTTCTTTCTTGATCCGGGCCAGCAAGTCATTCAAAGCATCTTCTTCCTGAAGTTGCCGAAGATTTTGGGTGTTGGGCGAGGAGATATTCACGGTGATGTAACTGGCATGCGCGTAAACCTTGCGCAGGCAAACCAGATAATCGTCCGCCGCATTCCCGATCGGCGTGCTGGCATTCTTTCCGATGTTGATGCCGAGTATGCCGCGATAATCGGAATGGCCGACGTTCTCGACCAGCCTTTCCACGCCATCATTGTTGAAACCCATGCGGTTGATGATCGCGCCGGCCAGCGGCAGGCGAAACAGGCGCGGCTTCGGGTTGCCGGGCTGTGGCAGCGGGGTGACCGTGCCGATTTCGATGAAGCCGAAGCCGAGCGTCGCCAGTCCGTCTATACATTCGCCATTCTTGTCGAAACCGGCGGCGAGACCGACCGGGTTCGGGAAATCCAGCCCCATCACGGTGCGCGGGTTCCCGGCGGGATGTTGAGCGGTGAGGTTGCCCAGACCCAGTAAGCGCAGCAGATTCAGGCCGCCCAGGGTTATGTGGTGCGCCGTTTCCGGTTCGAGACGGAACAGCGCGGAACGCAACAGGGAATACATGACTAGACCTTCCCGCCGGTTGTGAAGATTTTGTTCAAGTAACGTCCCGATCGCAATCCGCAGCACCTTGCGCAAACCGCTCCGATCCTGTCTGATTACCGGAAAGTTTCCCAGCGGGTTTTGCGAGCAGGCGCCATTCTCCGTCCAGAAGGCCCTGCGCAGGCTGGTATTGGGTCTTGTAAGCCATTTTATGGCTGTTTTCGATCCAGTAGCCCAGATACACGAAATCGAGATCGAGTTTCCGGCACAACTCGATTTGCCATAGCACGTTGTAAATCCCGAAACAGGCACGGGGCAGATCCGGGTCGTAGAAGGTATACACCGAAGACAGACCGTCACTGAGCAGGTCGATCACGCTGACCATGCGCAGCACGCCCTGGTCGCGGAATTCCACCAGCACCGAATCGACATGGCTCAACAGCAGGAAATTCTGGTATGACTCGTGGTCATCCTTGTCCATGCCGCCGTCCTTGTGCCGGGCGTGCTGGTAGCGCTGATAAAGTTCGTAATATTCGGCCCTGTCCTGAAGCGGGTGGAGCGTAGCCTCAAGATGCGCATGCTGCTTCCACGCGCGACGCTGAGAGCGATTTGCGGTGAATTGCTTTGCCATGATGCGCAGCGGAACGCAGGCACGGCAACTGTCGCAATAGGGCCGATAGGTATAGGAACCGCTGCGGCGGAAGCCGCGCTGCACCAGTTCCGAATATACCGGGGTGCTGATCAGCAAAGCAGGCGTGGCAACCTGAGAACGTGCCTGCAAATCGGGCAGGTAGCTGCACGGATAGGGCGCGGTCAAATAATAATGCAGCGCGGAAATCGGAATGTCGTTAAGCAGGCTCATCTAAACAGATCGCGATCAAATTGCCAGGCTGTCGGGCCGCCCGGGGCAAAACTTTCGTTTGCCGGTGCACAGTGTATCAATTCTTTCAGTCTTGCAATAAATTCACCGCGCGGAATCTCCCTGGCACCGAGGGACGCAAGATGCGGCGTGTTCATCTGGCAATCGATCATGCCGAACTGCCAGCGTTCCAATTGTCTGGCGAGATAGGCCAGTGCGATCTTGGATGCGTTGCTGGCCAGGCTGAACATCGATTCACCGTAGTACATCCTGCCGATGCTGACGCCGTACAGACCGCCCACCAGCCTGTCGCCCTCCCAGGTCTCCACCGAATGCGCATACCCCGACCGATGCAATTCGCAATACGCCGCTATCATATCCTCGCCTATCCAGGTCCCGGACTGCGCTGCACGCGGCGCGGAGCAGCAACGCATTACCTGTTCAAACACCGTATCGCAGCGCACTTCATGTGCGCCGTTGCGCAATGTTCTGGCGAGCGACCTGGAAATCCTGAATTCCCCTGGGATCAGCACCATACGCGGGTCCGGACTCCACCACAGCACCGGCTCGCCGGGATTGAACCACGGGAATATCCCCCGACGGTAAGCTTCCAGCAGCCGGTATGCGGTCAGATCGCCGCCAGCGGCCAACAATCCGTTCGGTGACACAAGCGCGGTTTCGATAGGCGGGAAAGGGGTGTCGCGGGCTAGCCATGGAATCATCGTTGCTCCCCAAACATCTGGTCTTTGAAGGTAATTTGTGGTTATATTGCCATGCGCAATCGAATTTGATTTAAGGGGCGGCGAATGTTATCGGTTATATTTGGGAAGAAGTCTGATCATCCCCTGGCGGATATCAAATCCGCGCAAGCTCTGCTCGACAATCTGCCCAAAAATGACGCATACAAGTCTCTGATGGAGTTGACCGACCTGGTTGAGTCTGCGACGGAACAGGACGAATTCAAGATCGACCACCAGTTTGCCGTGCTGCGCATGATAGATGAAGCCGCCCTGCCCTATACACGCAAATTGTCCCGCGAATATTTTACACCGTTCGAAATCAACAAATTCCAGGAAAACCGCCTCTGGACGCTGCTGGGCAATTATTACCGCCACGCCGCGAATGCCTATCTCGAAGTATTCAATCGTTTCTGTAACGCCGACAAGGGCAGCAGCACCATCCGGATACATATCCCCCTGCTGACCGCGAGGGGGATATACGCGCTGATCTGCAAACTGAAATTCATCTGCGCCCGCTACGGTCAGGTCGACAACGACATCTGGGCCAATCTGGCACTGCTGTACAAGCATGCCGAACAGCTGCAATATATGGATACACAGGTGAAGCTCTATCCCGGGATGCCCGGCAATACCTCCGTCAAATGCGAGATCGGAAGCCTGATGGTCTGGTACGACAGCGGATTGAGCGCGTTGAGCCCGTTGTACATCCATCTGGTTGAGCGCATCGTCGCGCAATATTGTTCGGACATAGACATACGCCCTGAAGTTGACAGGACTTCCCGGCTCTGTTTCAACCTGAACAATCCAGCCGAGCCCACACGAATCAACATGGATTCCACCACTCACCCGGCCATGCGCTTCATTTGCATGCCGACGCTGCAGTCCAGGCTGGAAGAGCTGATGAAGATTCTGAAAAAGAATATTGTTCCCGACGGACTTTCCCTGGGTGGAAGTTATGAGGCTGAAGTCGTCAGGAATGCAGTCCAGCACCTGCTGACCTATCTGGTCGCGCCGCCGGTGAGGCGCAATGCCCGGCGCATGGCAAATGTCACCCTGAATGTGGTAAACGGGTTTGACCAGGTGGTGGGACACACGAATCCGGTCCAGTATAACCATGGTGCACCCGCTTGCTGGGTTACCGAGGAAATAAGTGTCGGCGGCTTCAGCAGCGCCCTGCCCCCCGGTAGCGATGGAATCGGCATTGGCAGTCTGCTCGGAATACAGCCCGAGGGCATGGCTCATTGGGGCGTGGCGGTGGTGCGTCGGCTGCTGCGCGATGATGCGAACCAGATGCATGCGGGCGCGGAAATTCTAGCCAACAATGTCGCCTGCGTGAATCTCAGCGCCAACGGCAGCGAACCCGGCTACGATCAGACGGCGCTCTGGCTTTATCCCAAGCAGGGAGAACTGTCCGGCGGGACGCAGTTATTGCTGATGAAGGCGGACACATTTTCTTCCAGCCAGAGCCTGAAGGTTCAACTGGAAAATAAAAGCTATCTGCTGATTCCCAGCGGGCTGAAGGAAAAAGGACTTGATTATGACCTGGCAAAATTCAAGGTCATTGAACAGGAAACCGACACGGAAGCCGTTATCTGACCGCCGCGGTCAGGCTGATCGTCCCTGTATTGCTTCCGGGCGGGTTTGACGGGTCAGCCAATCCCCGATATCGCGCAGTTCTTCTTCGCAAACAGCATGCGGCATGGGGTATTCATGCCATTCAACTGCATAGCCCAGCCCCAGCAGTGCATCTCTTGAACCCTGGCCCAGTGCACAGGGTATCACCGGATCGTTGCATCCGTGTGCCATGAATATCGGCGTATTCCGGGTCGCTGCCAGCGCCTCGCCAGCCGCGCTGGCAGCCAGCGGCAAATAGGTCGACAATGCAAGCACACCACCGAGCGGAACGGTCTGGCGCAGTGCGGTATGCAGCGCCACTGCGCCTCCCTGTGAAAAACCCGCCAGAAAGATGTTTCCCCTCACTATGCCCTGTTCCACTTCCCGGGCGACCAGTTCCTCGATCAGTGATTGCGACGCGCGAATGCCTGCTTCGTCCTGCCGGGCATCAATATCCGCAGCGGAGATGTCGTACCATGCCCGCATCACCATTCCGCCATTGATGGTTACCGGCCGCAATGGCGCATCGGGAAAGAGGTTACGTACCGGAACCGGCAGCTCCAGTTCATTCGCGATGGGCGCGAAATCCGATCCATCCGCACCCAGACCATGCAACCAGATGATGCTGTGCCGCGGATTCCTGCCCGAATCGTGCGCGCAATGCGAAAACGCGGTGCCCGTACGAATGGTCATGCCTGCTCGGGAATGAGATCGCGCAGCATCTGGAATATCTCGCGATAATTCTTCGGGGGCTTTTGTGCCTCCAATTCCCGCTGTGCATTGCGTATCAGCGTGCGCAGCCGTTGCGCGTCTGCCTGCGGATAGTTGGAAAGCAATTCGGTAAAAGCATCATCGCTCTGCAACAGCCGGTCGCGCCAGCGTTCCAGCCGGTGCATGTAGGCGACGTGATGCTGCGATTTTCCCTTCCACGCATCCAGTTTGGCAAGTATCGGGGCGGGATCGATATCGCGCATCAGTTTGCCGATGTACTGGATCTGGCGGCGCTGCGCACCGAACTTGTTTATATTTTTCATCTCGCGCAGCGCATCCCGCAGGTTGTCGGGAATGTCGAGCTGGGCGATCTGATCCTTGCCCAGTTCGGTCAATTCCTTGCCGAGGTCGCGCAACTCGTGCATCTGTTTCTTGATCCTGGTTTTGCTGGGCGGCAGTTCTTCGGCTTCATCGTCCGCAGCGGGCTGGCTATGCAGACCGCGTCCTCGGGAACTATCGGCATTTCGAGGTCCAGGGCGTGCATGCGGCCGGATGACTTCCACGCTGCCGTCGTCGTGCCCGGCTTCGTCGTCCCCGAGATCGATATGCAGCGGCTGGTTTTCGCCGTGGACTTTATAGCGTGTATTCATGACTGTTGATCTAGCCGGGGTTAATGTGCCACCGGTGTTAATGTGCCGGGGGGATGCTGCTATGATAGCGCTTTTCGCAGATGAACCGATGAGCTTATGAATAACCTGGTTTCCCCCGCCACGCGATTTACCCACCCAAGCGACCAGTTGCGCAACATCGCGCAGGACATGCTGGATTACGCCAGGCAACGGGGTGCATCCGCCGCATCCGTGGACGTCTCCGAAGGTTTCGGGCAGAGCGTGACGGTGCGCCAGGGAACCGTTGAGACGATCGAATACAATCGCGACAAGGGCCTCGCCGTTACCGTCTACCTCGGGCAGCAGCGCGGCAATGCCAGCACGTCGGATTTCTCGCCCGGGGCGATGCGCGATACGGTGGATGCTGCCCTGTCGATCGCCCGTTATACCGCAAAGGACGACTGCTCGGGACTGCCCGATGCCGACATGCTGGCGCACGATTACAAGGATATGAACCTGTACCACCCTTGGCACCTGCCGGTCGATGCGGCAATTTCGTTGGCACAACAGTGCGAGCAGGCGGCGCTGGAAACCGATCCGCGCATCGGCAATTCGGAAGGTGCCACCGTCACCCTGCACGAGGCGCAATTCATTTCAGCCAACAGCCTCGGTTTCATTGGCGGCTTTCCAAGTTCGCGCCACAGCCTCAGCTGCGCGGTGATTGCCGGACAGGATGACGCAATGGAGCGCGATTACTGGTACGCCGTCGCGCGCGATGCGGCCGAACTTCCGGATGCGCGGCAGATCGGGCGCATCGCCGCCGAGCGCACGGTACGCCGATTGAACGCGCGCCAGCTCGGCACCATGCAGGTACCGGTACTGTTTGAGGCGCCGATCGCATCCGGCTTGCTGGGCAGCTTCGTCAATGCGGTGAGCGGCGGCAGCCTTTACCGCAAGTCATCGTTCCTGCTCGATCAGCTCGACAAGCCCGTTTTCGCCGGGCACATCAACATCACCGATGTTCCGGATATCCCGAAAGGGCTGGCTTCCAGTCCTTTCGACAATGAAGGTGTGCAAACCCTGCATCGCGAGATCGTCGAGAATGGCGTATTGCGCGGCTATTTTCTCGGCAGCTATTCGGCGCGCAAACTGGGCTTGCGTTCCACCGGCAATGCAGGCGGAAACCACAACCTGATCCTGCAATCGGGATTGCTGGATTTCAACGGCATGCTGAATACCATGTCGTGCGGTCTGCTGGTGACAGAATTGCTCGGCCAGGGAATCAACCCCGTGACCGGCGATTATTCGCGCGGCGCGGCGGGTTTCTGGGTCGAAGACGGAATAATCCAGTATCCGGTGCAGGAGATCACCATTGCCGGAAACCTTAAAGACATGTTCCGCAACATTGTTGCGGTGGGCAGTGACGTGCTGGTGCAGGGTTCGCGGCAATGCGGATCGATACTGGTTGAAGGCATGACCATCGCGGGGCGCTGAATCCGGCGCGGTACGCTCTGCAAGGTTGTCTGCGGCTCATTCACACGGCAAACATCGACCGGGAGCGGCTGTAACCGTCATTGATCCAGTTTGTGAACCGCCACAAAATCGGCGATTTTCTGCAGCAACTCGTCTTCCTGGTAGGGTTTGCCCAGATAGGTATTGACGCCCAGTTGCATCGCGTATTCGCGGTGCTTGTTGGCGGTACGGGATGTGATCATGATGATAGGAAGATTTTCCGTTTCCGGAACGCGGCGCAACTCCCTGACCAGTGCAAAGCCGTCCATGCGCGGCATTTCGATGTCCAATATCATCACGTCCGGCGTGGAATCCTGCATTTTCTCCAGTGCATCCACGCCGTCCGTAGCGGTAATTACCTGATAGCCGGCGCGATTCAGAATGCGAGAAGTGATCTTGCGCACGGTGAGCGAGTCATCTACCACCATGATTAACGGCGAGGTGTTGAGCAGTTTGTCGCCGGCCATTGCCTGCACATTGCCGCCGCGGATACGCTGTGCAAATTGTACCGGATTCAGGATCAGCACCACCC
Organism: Gallionella sp.; assembly: GCA_049580605.1. GTDB lineage: Bacteria > Pseudomonadota > Gammaproteobacteria > Burkholderiales > Gallionellaceae > Gallionella. The sequence continues at coordinate 23,429 of JBAUQH010000090.1, forward strand.
TGCCATCGCCCTGTACAGTCGCACCGGCTATACCCGGCAGACGCGCAAGCTGCGGCCCGATATTCTTGACCATCGCTTCCTGGGTGCCCAGCAACGCATCGACAGTCAGCGCTATCCGCTGCGTTCCGCTGCGCAGCAGCAGCACCATATTGCGCGGCTGATTTTCCTGGATCACCTCCATATTGCCCAGCAAATGCGGCAAGTAGTGCAGCGGGTAAGCGTTGTCCTGCCATTCGATATGTTGCGCTTTGTGCAATATTTCCATTTCTGCGGGCTTCAATTGCCTTACCTGTTCCACCAGGGTGGATGGAATCGCATAAACCTGGTCACCGGCGCTCACCATCAGGACTTGCGTGACCGCCAGCGTGAGCGGCAGATAAATCAGGAACTGGGTGCCTTCGCCGCGCTTCGAACTGACTTCGATACGGCCGCCCAGAGAAGATATCTCGCTTCGCACCACGTCCATGCCGATGCCTCGACCGGCAATTTCGGTAATTTCGGCGGCTGTGGAGAGACCGGGGGTGAATATCAGTTGCGCCAGTTGGCCGTCATTGACCATTTCATCGTTCCGTATTGAACCGTTGGCGATCGCCTTTTCGCGCAGCTTTGCGAAATTCAGGCCGGCGCCGTCATCGCTGAACTCGAACACCACTTCGTTGCCTTCCTGGCGCACGCTCAGGCGAATCTCCCCGATCGGCAGCTTGCCGCTTTTCGCACGCTGCTCTTCGCTTTCCAGGCCGTGCACGATGGAATTGCGCAGCAGATGTTCGAATGGCGCGACCATTTTTTCCAGCACGCTGCGGTCCAGTTCCACGCCGGTGCCCTGCAATTCCAGGTTGGCGCGCTTGTTCAGCTCCTTGCCCGTTTGGCGCACGATGCGATACAGTCGGTCGGTAATGCTGTTGAACGACACCATGCGCACATTCATCAATCCCTGCTGCAGGTCCTTGTTGAGCCGGCTCTGGACCATCATCACGGCAGCAGTCTGGTCCAGGTTCTGCAACATGGATTGCTGGACGGTATGCACGTCATGCACGCTTTCATTCATGAAGCGGGTTAATTCCTGCAGGCGGGTAAATCGGTCGAACTCGAGCGGATCGAACAGTTCCGCATTATCCTTGGCCAGCATTACGCGCGCCTGCATCTGGCTTTCCGCCTGAATTTCAACCTCGCGCAGCTGCTGGCGCAATCGCACCACGCTTGCCGTCAGTTCCAGCAGACCTTCCTTCAGAACGCGCATTTCGGTTTCCATGCGCGAGCGTGCCACGCTGATTTCACCGGCTTCGTTGACCAGTCTGTCCACCACATCGGCACGCACACGCAGCATATTGACCAGCCCGGTGGCGCCGGCCTCGGGCGCCCGCCGGTCCGCCCTGCGTTCCACACCTGCTATCTGGTCCGACTCGCGGCGTCCGGTCGGTTCGGGGCTGGGCTGTTCCGACGGTTTGCCGTCACGCAATTCCTTGAGCAGGGACATAATATGATCGAAATCGCTTTCCAGACCATCCCAGTATCCGGCTTCCGCACTCAGCTGGTCTGCCGCCAGCACGCGGCCTTCCATTTCATGGGCAATTTCACCGATGCGCATTGCCCCCACCATGCGCGAACTGCCCTTTATGGTATGCAACAACCGTTTCAGTATCGGAACCTGTTGCTGGTCATGCGGCGGTTCACGCCATACGCGCAGTCGTTCACTGATCTGGGGACACAGATCCTCGGCTTCCTCGAGAAACACCGGCAGCAATTGCATGTCAACGTCATCAAATACGTCCGAATTCACAGCTCCTGCTAAAGCCGATTCTGTCGCAAATACTTCCGGCAGAAGTCGCTCCGCCGGCTTCAGCGTCTCTGCAAGCATTTCGTTCAGCGCTTCCTCACCAGCCCACTGTTCAGGCTCGCCGATCTTCCCATGCATAGCGGATTGGTCCGGAACTGCCGGTTGCTCTGGTGCAGATGGCTGCTCCGGAACGGCTTGTTGCTCGGGAAGGAATTCAATCGGCAGCACCAGTTCCGCGAGATCAGTCGCCGTCTCCACCCCGGCCGTCCCGGAAACAACTTCCGTGAAATTATCCCGGTCGGATACCAACTGGCCGACCAGGTCCCCGCGCAGCTGCGGTACCTGCTTCTGGCAAACGCTCTGCACCATTTCATCCAGCGCGGACACGGCCTCGTCAAGCATCTGCAGCTGGTTATCGCTCAGCGTGAATATTTTTTCCAGACGCGCGTGCAGCCAGCCTTCCAGCGCGTAGGCAAGTTCAACCACTGCGGCATACCCCATGGTGCGGCTCACACCAGCCAGCGTGTGTGCGGCACGCATGAAATCGTATTGCACCATCGGCGGTACTGCTGTGCGCAACTCGTCAAGCTGATGATGAAGTACCGAGACATTTTGCTTCACCTCGGCGCTGGCAATACTGAACAACACCGGGGAATGCAGGATTGCATCGCCTTCCGCAGCCGTATTTTCCGAAATTGCCGTGGCGGATGGCGCTTCGATATTCTGGGCGAAAGCTTTCCCCGTAACCGGCAATTCGGCGGCAGTCACGGCGGGTTGCTGGATATCAGCATCCAGGCCGTCCTCGATCTGCTGTGCGGACGCAATAAGGTCTTCCGCCTCGATGGTCACCACTCCCTGTTTGTTGAGCGTATCGACCCAGCCGACGAAGGACTTTATCGCCGTTCTGATGAAGTTAAGGAGGCCGGGCGTGGCGGATTTGTTGTACTGCAGCCATTTGTTCATGGCACGTTCGACACACCACGCAACTTCGCCCAGGTCGGTCAGGCCGACCATCCGCCCGCTCCCCTTGAGGGTATGGAAACCCCGCCTTATCGCCACCAGGGGCTCGTGACTGTCCGGATGAAGCTGGCAGGTATCGAGATTTCTCAGCATGGTCCCGAGTACTTCCTGCGCCTCCTCCAGGAATATCGCAAGCAATTCCTGGTCTTCCTCGGATCGATGCGGTATTTCGGCGGACGATTGCGGCGGTTCGGGCCGTGCAATTTCCTGCGCAACGGGTTCGGCAGACCGATCGACGGGAACGATGAATTCCAGCAGTTCCGCACCTCCCCCCGGCGCAACTTCCGGTGGCACCGGCTCAGCGTGCTGGGCTGGCTTGCCCGCTTCAGTTTCCCCGGGGAGATTCCGTCTGAGCATTTCGGCCAATGCCGCCTGCAGCCCCGCGACATCGGCTGGCTGCCCGTGCGTCAATCGCTGCAGGTAATTTTCCAGCGCGCTGATCGCCTCGGCGAGCGCAAGTTTTTCTGCCGGTTTTGGCGCTTCGCCGCTCTGCGCAAATTGACCGATTTTTTCCTGTAACGATGCCAGCAATCTTTCCGCATCCTGCAGGAATGAAATGCGCAAACCGCCCTGTATCTGGTTCAACAAACGCAACAATTCGGGTAATTCGTCACGCCCGACCGCGTTGTTGAAAAATGCGTTCAGACCCTGCTCCACTTGCTGCAGGTTAACCGCCATTTCGCTTGCGAGCGAGACCATCACCTCGCCCGGCTGTTCCATCCGGTAATGGAGCTCGACCAGCTCAGCCAGCCGTTTCGTGTCTTCCGGTTTCTGCTTTACCGCTGCCTGCATGCGCTCGACGAGGATACGCGCCTGTTCCTGGAAGCTCCCGCCGATGCGCCGGTAATTCTCAATACCGCTGCCCAACAGCAGCAACGCCATCGCCATGTCGATGGCAATTGGCCGGGCGTGCTCGGGGGATGTCGCGTATTGCGACAGCATCTGAATCTGCTTGGCGAGATATTGAAGAACATCGCGGTCCAGCTTGTCGCTTTGCAGTGCGATCTGTTCGACCTGCTTGCCGAATTTTTCGCATGCTGCCGCATCGCCCTGCGAACATTGCTCCCAGAATTCTTCGGCTACGCTCAGCTGATCGCGCATGGTGCCGAGCATCTGTTCCACTTCACCCGGAGATAGCGCCGATTGTTCGGGAAGGTACTGGTCGAGCGAGTACACCTGCTTGATCGCCTCGACGTGCTCACTCACGGCATGGCTGTTTCCGATCATGTAAAGCATTTCATTCATTACCGGAGCGATGTCGCCTGATTTGCCCTCGACAACCGTGCGCAGTTGCTGGTCGACGCGGCTTAGCAGCTTGCGGACATTCATTTCCGGGGGTAAACCGTCCAGTTTGACGCAATCGAGCAATCCATAGCCCACCCACCAGAATGCGCGGCTCTCATCCTGCGGAAAACTGCGCAACACGCCTTCAATAGCCTGCTGCATCTGCAGTGCGGAGCCAGCGGTATCATCCTGGCGCAACCATTTCAGCAGACCCTGCTGATACTGGCTGCGCAAAATTTTGAGAGGTGCGGCACCGTCGCTCTGGACGGGCAGGCTCAATACCTGGCCGGGCAACTGCACACCGAGATCGGGATAGAACAAATCCAGCTCGAATGACATTTCCAGGCCGCGCAGCTGCTGCAGCTCCTGGTATTGGGGAAACAGGCGCAATGAGACGTTATCAGCACCTTTGGCCACCGAGTCCAGGAAGTGGGTAATCGCGAACATGGCACGATGCAACACGTCGCGATGCATTGCGGATATCTGGTCCGGACTCGACGAAAGCTCGCCTAGCGTGAGCTCCAGTTCTGCGCAAAAGGCTGCAGCACCAATCAGTCCGACCATCTTCAGCACACCCTGCAAACTATGCAGTTCGGAGCGTGCCGCTTCCAGCCCAGGCTCATTGTCCGCCGGCGCGGCAAGATACTTCTCAATCTGCGCGCCAACGTCTGCCAGCGTGCTGTCTATGCCGGGCTTCACCGCGGGAAGCATGTTGCGATCAAATTGTGCGCTGTTGCTCATCTAGGGTCGTTTTGTGCGGTCGGCCGGAATTACAGCTTGAAGCCGGCTACCGAGCCTCTCAGATCCTTTGCCAGGGTATTCAACTGCCCGATGGAATTGGAAGTCAAACGCGTGCCTTCAGTGGTCTGCACGGTAATCTTGAGAATTTCTTCCATCACGCCTGCCACTTCGCTGGCCATATCGGTCTGCACCTGGGTGGATGTCGAAATACTGTTGATCAGTGCCGCCAGTTCATTGGACACCTGCTCAATTTCCCGCAACGACTGGCCGGCCACATCGGAAAGCTTGGCACCTTCCACCACACCCAGGGTGCTCTTCTCCATCGCCGCCACCGCGTCATGGGTATCGCCCTGAATGGTTTTCACCAGCGCACCGATCTGTTTGGTCGCCTCGGCGGAACGTTCCGCCAGACGCTGCACCTCTTCCGCAACCACCGAGAATCCGCGACCAGCCTCGCCGGCTGATGCCGCCTGGATCGCCGCATTCAGCGCCAACACGTTGGTCTGTTCGGTAATATCCGAAATCAGGTCCACGATTTCTCCGATTTCCTGCGAGCTTTCACCCAGGCGTTTGATGCGCTTGGAAGTTTCCTGGATCTGTTCGCGTATGCCATCCATACCGCTGATCGTGTTGCGCACCGCCTGAGCACCCTGTTCGGTCACGACCAGTGTGCGGCGCGCCACTTCCGCCGACTTGGCCGCGCTGGAGTCCACCTCTTTCACGGATTTAGTGATCAGCTCCACCGCCTCGCCGGCATTCTTGATTTCTTTCGCCTGCTTCTGGGTAGCATCCAGCAACCCCCTGGATATGTCTTCGGTGTTCTTGGTGGCCTTACCCATCTGTTCCACCGCGGCAATAATCCGCGACACAAGCTTTCGGAATTCCTCGGTGGTGTAATTCAGCGAATCGGCGATCGCACCGGTAACGTCCTCCGTAACGGTGGCACGCACCGTCAAATCACCGTCTGCCAAGTCGCCCATTTCGTTCATCAGCCGCAGAATCGCGTTCTGGTTCTGGCTATTGATGCGCGCCGCTTCTTCGGCACGGCGGCGCGAATCATCCACGTAGGCCTTGACGGTCAGCAGCAGCGACAGCAGCAGCAGCAGGCCAAAGGCGAACGCGATCTTGGTCACTATCCGCGAGGTTGACTGGTATGCGTCCACCAGGCGTTGCGCGCCGGCCAGCAGTGAGTCGGAATCATCCACGATCGTCTTGGCCGCGGTCTTCGCCGCCACCAGGTTACGCACCTGAGATATCAGAATTTCAACGCTGCTGCGGGTGGTAACAAGCAAATCGTGGGCTGTAGACACATTATCATTTGCCGCAGGCAGCGCGGCCAGACTGTCTTCAGCGGCGTTCAGGTCGATCGCAACCTGGGCCACCTGCTCAATCGACACATCCACTTCCAGCAGCCGGCTCGCGTCCTGGCCGATACGCTCAATATCCAACGCGAAGCTCGTAGCCTTCTGTTTTTGCACCCCCTTGAAGCTGTCCATCATCTTTTGCGTCAGGCCGCGGAAATCGGCTCTTACCGAGTCAATCGCTGACAAGGTCACTGCAAGGGTCACCAGGCCGGCACGTCCTTCCTGCAGGGTTTTAACATCCGCCAGGGTCTTGTCTGCTTTCTTGATGAACGCGTCGAGAACAACGCGCGGCGCACCCTTGGTCGCGGGCAGCGTTCCTTCACCCTTGTCCAGATTGGCCAGAATGGTGGTCATGCTCGCCCTGCTGTCCTCCAGCGCATCAAAAGCATCCGAGTTACCGGACAAGGCTTGCTGCGCATCCTTGGCAAGCCGCTGCGACAGCATCAGCAACCGGCTGGATTCGCCCACATAACGCACGGTGTTGCTATCCGCGCGATTGCTCATATAGGCTGCTACCGCAGTAAATACAAAAAAGATTGTTGCGATCACGCCGAAAAGCTTCAGCTTTGATTTGGCCAATACCCGTTTAGCTGCCATGTTATTGCTCTCCCTTTGGGAATTTCCTGAAAATTCAAAACACTATATGCCTGCCTGCAAAAATTCAGGCTGCGCAAGCAGACCCTGCAAATCCAGCTTGTGCCAATGCTCGCCCGACTCGTCCTCATATTCGACTTGACCTTCGAACTCACTGGTTTGCCAGTCATTCGCGTCGCGCAAACCCAGCACACGGTCGACCTGCAACGCCGCGTTGAAGTCATGCCGCTCTGAAACAAGCAAAACGCGGTTGTTGGCATCCCCGGATGCCGTGCCGGTATGCAGATAAACTGCCAGATCGATCACGCTGTACAGTTTGCCGCGTACATTTGCGACGCCACGAAACCAGGATTTGGCGAAGGGTACGATCGTCAAGCTTGGCACCGACAGCACCTCGCCAATATCCCCCATGTCAACCAGCCAGTTTTTCCCGGCTATCTGCACGCCGAGAGTCGTCACTCGCGACCCGGACATGCCTGTCTGCTGTAGACGGTCGATCAGATTCTGCTGAAATTCCCGCAAATTTAATCGCTTTGACATTGCTGGCGCCCCTGATAATTCGCTGACTGTCCGTCAATCCGCACAGGAATCCGGGCGAACGCCGCAAAAATTGACAGCATTAACCGTTCCCAGCCTTTGTTTGCAAAAAGGGCCAGGCTCATCGAACAGTCCCGGTTTGAAATTGCGGAATGGATCTTGTCCTTGCATAATCGCTTTCGGTTCGCACCTCAGCCGGATGAATAATCCGCTTTTCAAAAGCACGCATTATCCCAAGGCAGCAATTTTGCTTAGCAATTCCGCTTCATTTATCGGTTTGACCACGTAGTCTTTTGCTCCCTGACGCACACCCCAGACCTTGTCGGTCTCCTGGTCCTTGGTCGTGCAGATAATCACCGGGATATGTTGTGTTTGCGGGTCTTTGGTTATCGCCCTGGTCGCCTGAAAGCCGTTCATTCCGGGCATGACCACATCCATAATGACCAGATCCGGCTGGTTCAGCTTGGCTTGAGCCACGCCATTTTCACCATCCTCGGCAAACGTTACCTCGAACCCGCGCTTGCGCAAAATTTCCCCGATGATATGGCGCTCGGTTGCCGAGTCATCGACGACCAATATTTTTTTAACTCCCATAATCCGACTCCTTTTTCTCTTGGGTATGCAAAATGACAGCTTCAATCAGACTTCTTTTGTTGAACGGCTTGAGTAGATACTGATCCGCACCGACCAGTTTACCGCGCGCGCGGTCGAACAGCGTATCTTTGCTGGTCAACATAATCACGGGGGTTTTT
>JBAUQH010000091.1:0-21878 GCA_049580605.1 Gallionella sp.
ATTGGATTTGCAGCAACCACTGCCGCCAACAACTTTTCGGAGAAATGGTTATGAAGCACGGAAAAATGGTTTGCCTCGGCTTATTTGCTGCTTGCATGGTAATTGCAACCACCGTGTCGGCCACCGAGACGCCCAGACTCTGGACAACAGGGAACGATTATGTTCAGCTAAGTGCAAGCAGCGCGGTTAACGAGCATCCGGTCAAATTAAGTGCCGAACAACTCACCGTACTGCTCGGCCAATTCTACAAGCGCGTGAAGAACAATGAACCAGTGCCCTATTTCAGCCAGGATGAAATTGCCCGCATTTCCCCAAGGCTGGTTCCCCTCTTTGCCAAAGCCAAGCCAGACCAGGATATCGAGTTTGGCACGTCATTCCGTTCAGATAGCTTTCCTTTCGTACCCAGGGTTCTCAATGCGGGACGACTATTCATCCAAAACGGCCAGTTGAATCTGCTTATTGGCATGTGTGCGAGAGCACAGGACATCGGTTACGAAGAAACATTTGGCAAATTTCCCGAATTGGATCACGGCAGCCGAATCAAGCCAGCCAAGAATGCAGGATGCCAGTTGCTGACGAGCAACATCACAGAGCAGGTTAACAATCGCACAGACTGGCTCAGGCTGAACATCAATGCTGTGTTGACTGCGAGGGCTGTGCCGGTATTTCCCGCTTCCGCACCATTGACTTTCGGCGCAACGGCATCATCGGTAAAAGTGACGCGGCCTGCGACTGTACCGTCAGAAGCCGCCTCGGTACCAACCAAAACACTGGCGACACCCGCATCGTCCGCAAGCGAGGCGGAGCAGCGGTTGATCATACTCAAGCGCCTTCATGACGAAGGTTTGATTAGCGATGCCGAGTACCAACAAAAACGCGCAGAGGCCATGAAAGGACTATAAGGGTTCAGGGTACAGTGATGCCCGCCTGCAGGACGAGACCGGTCAATGGAGCGAGGCTGATGGTCGCGTTGCCGCCCGAATCAACCGCTATCATTTGACCGGCGCAGGTTCCCGGAACCGTACTGATCCCTCCGGCAAGCACGTCACAATAATTTCCCTGAGCGAGACCTGTGGCAAAGGATTGAGCAGCAATAGCGGAAGAAGCCTCTCCGTTGATAACCACAAAACCCTTGCCCGCACGTGCAAAGGCAATCGCATTGGCGCGGTCATCCCACCAGTTCGTCTCTGCCGTGCCTGCAACCGCATGGCGGAATGCAACCATGTTCGCAATCGCCGGATCACGGTGTTCGCACACCCACTGGCCTGGCGTTGTCACTGCTTCCAGGCTTGATGCACAACCTGGCGCCGTCCCCGGCGGACCGGCATCGCGCCCCGCCTGTGTCGTATTATCAAAGGAGTAACTCGACATTACCTTCGGATAACCGTAGGGCTGCGCCAGCATCCAGATATTCGCCAGCCGGTAGATCGCGCCATCACGATAAGAGATGGGATAAGGGGGGGTGATATTGGAACGCTGCGTATCGTGGTTCTCAAGAAAGACCACGGCCTTGTCGGAAGGCATGATCCCCCACGCGGATTCCGAGAACTGATTGCCCGGCGAGCCGTTGGGGTTAAGCTGGGCCAGGTATTGCCCGCCGGTGTGAAGGAATTTGTCGCCGACGCCGCGGAACTTGAATTCGGTGATATCCGCCGCGCCTCCCGAACTGTAGCCCAGCCCGAAATAGTCATGCGCCTTGACCGCCTCGCCGCCGTAGTCGATCACCTCGGCAAAAAAATACGGCAGAGGATCGGCCTGCGCGGCGAGTGCTTGATTCACCCTGGCCAGGATATCGTCCAGTTCAACCGGCTGAATATGCTTAGCCGCGTCCAGCCGAAATCCCGCCACGCCGAGCTGCGCCAGACCCACCATATAATCGGCGATCTTCTGCTGCACCGAAGCCGACCCGGTATTGAGGTCTGCCAGCCCGTCCAGCTCACAGTCCTGCACGTTGGCGGCATCCTGATAATTATTGACGGAACACGGCGTGTGAAAGTCGCCCTGCGAGTACAGGCCCGGGTAGTTGTACTTGGTATACACCGTGCCATGACTCCCGGTGCCGGCGCCCGCAGTCATGTGATTGATCACCGCATCGACGTAGATGTCGACGCCGGCAGCCTTGCAACGATTCACCATATCGGTGAATTCGGCTTCGGTACCGGAACGACTGCTGGCTATGCTGTAGCTGACGGGCTGGTAGCGCGTCCACCACTGCGAACCCAGGATGTCTTCCTGAGGCGGCGAAACCTGCACGGCCTTGTACTCCTTCGGCCCGAGGTTCGTTTCGCATTCGCTGGCAACGGCCGGCCAAGGCCATTCAAACAATTGAACGAACACGTCGCCAGCCGCCTCATGGCCGCTGGCGACGTAAGCGGGTGGGAGCACCGGCCTGGGGGCAGCCTGGCCCCCGCTGCCGCCTCCGCTACAAGCAGACAGGCACAGACACAGCAACCCGGCTGCGACAAGACAACGCTTTATCAGGTTCGGTGTTCGCATCATTTTTTACCCGGCTTGCCGGTTTATACCGAGCAAGGAAATTGATTCATCACGGAACTTCGCGATCCAACGCGGATTCGAGCAACTCGAACCATAGCTGGCGATCGAGCACAATATTCTGCGCACCCGCCAATTCCCGGATGTGTGACAACTTGCCTGTCCCCAAAACAGGTCTGATGCGGGCGGGATGGTGAAGCAGCCAGGCGATCGCCAATTGCTCGCGTGTCACGCCAAGTTCATGCCCCAAGCGCGTCAAGGCACGGCTCAGGGCAGTATCTTCATGCTGGTGAGAAAGCGCGCCGCCGGCCAATGGCGACCAGGCTTGAGGCGTCACTCTCAACCTTTGACACTGATCCAGCGTGCCATCGAACAGGCTTTCCAGATGCATGAGCGAAATCTCGATCTGATTGGTTTGCAGCGGCTCGTTGACACGGCTTTGCAGCAAATCGAACTGGTGCGGCAAAAAATTGGACACGCCAAATCCTTCCGCTTTGCCTGCGCGCTTGAGATGATCGAAAGCATCGGCGACTTCATCAGCGTTCATCAGCGGATCCGGGCGATGTATCAGCAGCAGATCAAGCCTTTCGACGCCCAGACTGCGCAAGGAATTTTCTGCCGAAGCGATGATGTGTGCACGGCTGGTGTTGTAATGCTTGATGCGATGCGCGGGTCGGGCCGACGACACGAGTGCAATTCCGCATTTGCTGATCAGCCTGATTCGCGATTTTAGGCCCGGATTGGCCTGCAATGCGGCACCGAATATCGATTCACATTGATAGTCGCCATAGATGTCGGCCAGATCAAACGTGTCTATGCCATGTTCGAGGCATTCACCGACCAGGCCTGCAACCTCCCCTGGATTCATATTCCATTCGGCAATACGCCATAAGCCCAAAATCATGCGGGAATTCGGGAAACTCACGCCACACTCATCCAATAGTCATGCCAACTTGCGTAAGACTCAATTGACAACCTCCAGCAAGACCGTACCTTTGGCAACGAGGCTGACCACGCCGCCAGCCACCCTGGCATCAATTCCGCCATAGGCATCATGAACCATTTCACCGTCCTTGAAAATTCCCGCAACGGGTATGGTGATCGCGCCGCTCGCCTTGGGCACGGCGACCACCCTGTCGGCACCCCAGACACGACCAAATGCATAGGGGGTTTCGCTCAGTTTTTTGTGCGCACCGCGCGCCAGTGCCGGATGGCGAATGCGGAATTGGCCGAGCTTTTGCCAATGGGCCAGCACTGCGGCATCAGGGTGGGCCCAGTTCATGTCGGAGCGGGTAGCTTGCTGCGGATCGCCGGAAGTTGACAGCCCGGGCGGCCTGGCACTTTCATCACCATAGAAAATCTGCACACCGCCGGGCGCAAGCAACAGCGCAGTCCCGGCATCGATCAGATGATCGCGTGGATACAGTTTGGTGTCATGCGAAGAAATGTAGGACAGGACATCAAATGGCTTGCCGTTGGCACGTCCTGCCGCGAGCCGGCTGGCGTAATCCGCATAAAGCCGATCCAGTGCCGACATATTCTCCAGCTTCTGATCCTGAAAATCGAAGTTCAACAGGCTATCAAAACCGTTGTCGAAATAGGCATCGCGCTCTACGCCATGAGGGAATACCTCCCCCACCATCCAGAACGGTGCATCATCGATCTTCTTGGCCGGATTCCTGGCTTTCCAGTCCGCGAGCGCAGCGGTACCTGCCCTCTTGAGTTCCAGCCACGCGGGCAATTCAACGTGCTTGGCGGTATCACAGCGGAATCCATCGATTCCGTAGTCTCGCACCCAGTCGGTGAGCCATTTGACCAGATAGCCGCGCACGGTGGTATTGGGCAAATCAACAGCTGCCGTGTCCTTCTTGCGCTCTTTCAAGAAAAATGGAAGTTTGACAGGCGCGGTACTCTCGGTGCGGAAATCGGGCAGATAAGCCAATTGCTTGGTCAAATCATCATAGCCACCCTCCGGGTAACCGGGCAAGCCGGCGCGCACCCAGTCACCTCCCCACCATTTGCCAAATTCAAAATTATTGTAGTCGATCCACGTCTGGTACCTTTTGATCGTGTATTTTTCCCATCCCTTCCAAAGCAATTCCGGCAGATATTCGGACAAAGTCTGGATGTCGGCATAACCCGGGTGGTTCATCACGATATCAAACAACACCCGAATACCCTGCGCGTGAGCGGTATCCACAAATTCGCGCAGTTCTTCAGGCGTCCCCATGTTTTGATCAAGCTTGGTGTAATCCAGAGCGAAATAGCCGTGATAGGCATAGTGTTTGAATTCCGCGTTACCTCCCGGAACCCAGCCGTGTATCTGCTCGTAGGGAGGAGAAATCCAAATCGCGTCGACACCAAGCTGCTTGAAGTAACCGGCTTTCAGTTTCTTCGTCAGACCCGCCAGATCACCACCATGAAAGGTGCCGATTTCCTGTTTGCCATCCGGATGGCGGCCATAACTGTGGTCGTTGGCGGGATTGCCATTGTAGAAACGGTCGGTTATCGCGAAATAAACAATGGGATTGTCGGCGAAGCTCACCGCCGGCGGCGTAGCAGGAATTACATGTGTCGCGCTTGGTTGAGCGGTTGCACAACCCAGGAGTGATAATGTGGCAACAAGGCCTAGAAAAGCGGAACGCAAGGAAAGTAACACGAGATGGCCTCCCGGAACCTGAGAAAAAAGTGCACCCGGCATAAGCCGGGAGCACCAACAGCCGAACTATTTCGCTGCCTGAGCCTTCACCGCTTCATCCTTGCTCCTGAAGATTTCTTTATTACCCGAGTCGATCCAGACTTCGTTGCCTTTATTGGCATCAAAACTCATGTCCGCACCGCCCTGTTCCTTCACGTCTCCCTTGTGGATGATGTAGTTGACAACTTTGGTCTCGCCAAACTTGCTCAGAGGAAAGTGCCAATATACCCCGAAGCTGTCACAGCCGGTTGGCATGCGCGGGATGAACCAATTGGTAAGACCGATGTTGGGTGATTTCCAAAGATGGATTCCCCAGTCGTCATATTTTCCATCCGGGCGATTGTAATGGATGCCAACCTGGCCCGCTGGAACTGGCACGTCTTTGCAGTCCGCAGCCATAGCTGAATAGCTTCCAACCGCGAATGCGACAACCAATACAGCCTTGATAAAAATAAGTTTGTTCAACATTTCAAATCCTCCTTCTCTCTGGTTAATATTTCTTCAAATTGGATCGCGTTTGCTGGCCGGAAAACGGCCAAGGACGCTACCCCTTCACTCCACCGGTGGTGAGACCGGAAATCATCCACTTCTGGGCAAAAAGGAAGACGACGGTAATCGGCAATCCCGACAAAATCGCCGCAGCAGCAAAATCTCCCCACAGATATTTTTGCGGATAGAGATAATTCTTTACACCAACTGCCAGGGTGAGATTGTCGGTGCTCTTCAATAGTATCGATGCAACGGGATACTCATTGATCGCGCCAATAAATGCCAACAAAAACACCACCATCAATATCGGCACGATGATAGGCAATAGTACAAAACGAAACGCCTGGAACGCCGTTGCACCGTCCACTTTGGCCGCTTCTTCGATTTCAACCGGAACCGTTTCAAAATATCCCTTGATGAGCCAGATATAGACCGCAATTCCACCTGTATAGGCCAAGATCAGGCCGCCATGGCTTTCAATTCCCAGCCAAGGTAAATAATTCCCGATCCGGTCAAATATTGTGTAAATTGCAACCAGTGCAAGCACGCTCGGGAACATCTGCAAAAGCAAGAGTCCGTTCAGCATGTAATTTTTGAACAGGAACTTCATGCGGGCAAATGCATATGCGCATGTGGTCGACAACACCACGAGAATCAATGCTGAAAGCGAAGCCACTTCCACAGAATTCCATAACCAGAGCAAGACGGGAAACTGCGGCTCCAACAATACACCGTCCGCCCCTCGATAGGAAAACCCAAATGCCACGGCCCAATGCTCCAGGCTAATTGCGTGTGGAATAAGGCTGCCAGTCGAAAAGTTACCGGGCCGGAGGCTGATCAAAATAATCATCAGCAAGGGAAACATGATCATGCAAATAAAAGCAATGATCCCGCCATGGGCGAGCGCCACCCTCCATCGATGCGATTTATCAAGCACAATAGCCATGCGAGCTCTCCTTATGTGGCAATTTCAAAATCCAGTTCCATCTCATCAACGGCCTTCCAGTGCGTTGACCCTGGTCAAGCGCATATTGATCAAGGACAGAATAGCGACCATCAAAAAAAGTATGGTGGAAATGGCCGCGGCAAGGCCGAAATTTGTCCCCGAGTCCTCAAAGGCGATCCGGTAAGTAAATGACACCAGCAAATCCGTTGTACCCGCTGGCACTTTGGTATCCAGAAAATCAGGACGTCCACCGGTCAGCAACTCAATCAACATCACGTTATTGAAATTGAAAGCGAAGCTGGAGATCAGCAAAGGCATAATCGGTTTGACAATGAGCGGCAAGGTAATCTTGAAAAAATTTGTTAGCGGTCCGGCACCCGCAATTGCAGAGGATTCGTAAAGTTCGCCAGGAATGGCCTTTATCAGGCCCATACTTATCACCATCATGTAAGGAAACCCCAGCCAGGTATTGACAATAAGCAACATGGATTTGGCCAGAAAAGGCGTGGAAAACCAGGACGGTTGCAGGCCAAACAGCATCGCCAGAATCTGGTTGATTTCACCCGTATTCTGGTTGAACAATCCCTTGAATATCAGAATGGAGATAAATGCTGGAACGGTATAAGGGACAAAGAACATCGTCTCGTAAAGGGAACGAAAGCGCAATGCATCCCATTCCATCAACACCGCAAGAACCACACCAACCGAGAATGTGAAAAGTACGGTCAGCCCGGCAAAGATGACTGTCCATGCAAATATCCTCAAAAATGGCTGGCTGAAGGACGCATCCGAAAATATCTTGTGATACTGCGACCACCCCACTTTCACTGTAAATCCCGGGGTAAGCCGCTCACCCGACTCCGTTTCGAAAAAGCCGGTCTTCATGTTGGGGGCTAACACTGAATGATCCTGTTGGTTGGTCAACGTCCCATCCGCATTCGCTATATAGAGTTTGTCGACATCACCGAATTGGCGCAGACTGGTTATGCTTACAAGTTCTCCATTGGGCAAATGGAAGGACACCAGTTTCAGATTCGGCAGGTAGCCAATAAGCACTTTCAGATCGACAGGCTCTGAAAGAGGCGCCTCACTGGCAGCCGGGGCCGTGGCTTCGAGAACGACCGGTTCCTTATATTGTGACAGGGGTGGGCTGATAAATACCTCGCCCTGCTCGTCTTGCAATCTAACTCGAAAGGCATTTCCGTCACGATGGAGGGTGAAGGCAAAGTTCCGTTCACCTTTGACTCTATAAGTTTGATCAAGGAAGTACTGCTTGGCTCGTTCGAAGGTAAGAAGATTGCGGGAACTGTAATTGGTGTAACTGATGGCAATGGTGTACACGATCGGAAATACGACGAAAACCAGCGTCGCTACGAGCCCCGGAAACAGGTAACGGTAGGGGTAAACACGCGGTGATGTGTAAACAAATACGCCGAATGCCAATATTGCAAGGCACGCGAGTGCCACAATGAATTGACCGGCGACGTAGATTTTGGCCACAACATATAAGCCAAACAGCACCGCGACAGCGGATAAAATAAACGGGCTGGCTTTTTGCAAACTGCGATTCATACGTCCATTCTCCCTGCATCAGCAAATCACAGGCTCGGATATATCGGCTGTTCGAACACGCCGTTAAAATCGCCACCTCTGTGCCGTCCCGCAAGGGAGGGCACAGATGCAGGCACCGGTTGAAAGACCGACGCCCTCCGGCTTACTTGCTGGTTATGCGCTTTGCTGCGTTGTCCAAAGCTTCTTTGGGCGTTTGACGACCGTTGCCGACGTTAGCCAATGCCGGCGCCATAGCCGCCCAAAAACGACCCATCTCGGGATTGTTCGGCATCAGTTGGCCGGCCTTAGCCGATTCCATGGTTGCCCTGATGTTGGGATCGTTTTTCAGCTTGTCATAGTAGGCCTTGTTGGCCGGCACACCCAATGGCGTTGCCGCATTCATCGCTTCCAAGCCTGGCAAAGTCAGCAAGTTGTTTTCCAGGAATTCAACTGCCACGTCCTTGTTTACGCTGGAATGGTTGATCATGCAGCCCAGGACGCCGATGAACGGGGCTGCAGGCTTGCCAGCCACTGACGGGATTGGTGCAACGCCAAAGTTGATCTTCGACCTTTTCAGGTTGTCCCAGGACCATGGGCCGGTGATCCACATGGCAACCTTGCCACTGTTCATACCTGCCTCGGCATCTGCACCGGATGTATCTTCTGGCAAGATGCCTTCCTTGACGAACTTGGCCAGCAGTTCGGCACCCTTGATTGCACCGGCGTTGTTCACGCCTGTATCGGATCCGTCATACGTACCATCGGGTCTTTGCTTGAACGCATAACCTCCATTAGCCGCCAGTAGCGGCCAGGTGAAGTAGGTATTCTCGTATTCCCAGAGAATCGCGCTGTCGCCCTTCGCCTTCAGCCTTTTATCCAGTGCCGGAATTTCTTCCATGGTCTTGGGAGGCTTTGGTATCAGATCCTTGTTGTAAACCAGCCCAATGGCTTCGATCGAAATTGGATAAGCCCAAATCTTGCCGTCCATCGTGAAGGCCTTCCATGCCAGCGGTGTGATCTGATCCTGGAACTTTTTGGACGGCGTGACCGGATCAAGCAAGCCGGCAGCGATCCACTCGCCGGCACGATCATGAGGCCAACACCAAATATCGGGCCCCTTGCCGGCGGCTGCGGCCTGCTGAAACTTTCCGGGGGCATCTTCAGGATGCTCAACGACAACCGGCACGCCGGTCTTTTTGGTGAACTCATCACCAACCTTTTGAATGCCGGCGTATCCCTTGTCGGCATTGATCCAGAGCGAGAGTTTGCCCGGTTCCGAGGCGTGGGCAATGCTGAAGCTCGAGACCAATGCAATCGCTACGAGTTTTTTCTTGAAAGTCATGATAGCTCCCTTTAGTGAGTGTTAATAAAACAATCGTCTTCCATGTTGTTAATCCCTTGAACGCAACAAGCTATGAGGGCATTACACGCCGGAAGGCCGCACCGACATTGTTAAACAGGTAGCAACGGCTTGGCGGCAGATGCACGCTGATGTTTTCGCCCACTTGGGCATCATGTGTTGCGTCTGCGCGCACCACAATAGGCTCCACAGCGTCTCGGGCTTGAAGATAAAGCACTGTGGACTCGCCAAGGTGCTCGACCGCAATGATTTCGCTGGTTATGGTGTTGCCGCTTATGTCAAACAGCCAATGTTCAGGCCGAATCCCCACCGTGACCTTGGCCCCCGCAGTTCCCTCCCGGGCATCTACGGCAGCCTCGATGATGCCACCATCTGCCAGTTGAATCGTAGCGGATTCCTCCGAGGCGGATACCAGTTTCCCCTCGATAAAATTCATTTTTGGTGAGCCGATGAAACCCGCAACAAAGAGGTTGCGCGGGTGATGGTACAGTTCCAGCGGAGTGCCAACCTGCTCGACATTTCCGTATGACAAAACCACGATCCTGTCGGCCAGCGTCATGGCCTCGACCTGGTCGTGCGTCACATAAATCATGGTGGTACGCAGCTCACGATGCAGCTTGGTGATTTCTATACGCATCTGCACCCGCAGCGCGGCATCCAAATTCGACAGGGGCTCATCGAACAGGAACACCATCGGCTTGCGAACAATGGCACGACCGATTGCGACTCGCTGCCGCTGCCCCCCAGACAGTTCTTTGGGCTTGCGAGCCAATAGCGGTTCGATCTGGAGTATCTTCGCCGCATGATCTACGGCCGCCTTCATTGCGTTTTTGTCCATCCCCGCCAGCTTCAAACCGAAGGCCATGTTTTCTTCAACGGTCATGTGCGGGTAGAGCGCGTAGCTTTGAAAAACCATCGCAATGCCGCGCTTGGATGGCGGGATGTCATTGCAAAGCTTGCCGTTGATACTGAGTTCGCCGGCAGTGATATCCTCCAAACCCGCAATCGCGCGCAACAGGGTCGATTTTCCGCAACCTGACGGGCCCACAAACACCACAAACTCGCCGTCCTTGATGTCAAGATCAATGCCGTGCAAGATCTCGGTTTTTCCAAACGACTTACGAATGCCGCGCAAGACGACTTCGGACATATTTGTCTACTCCATCCATGATTCAATCTCTTCACATTTTCATGAGAATGTTATCGACTAACGCTCACCAAGCAGCACACCAAAGAGATCAAATTTGATGATCGAATTTGCCAGAACAGATACTTGAACCCGTTTACATCGACACATACTGTTAGGTTGCTTAGATTCGTCATCATGAAACAGGCAGGCGAACCCGCCTGTGTCATGAGCCCGACGCTAGAGTTGTGTCGTCATGCCATACGGTAGTGCTTCGCTCACCACCAGGCTTCCATTTGGACGCCATAAGAAATAGCGCTTGATTGACCAGCCCATCCCAGCACGGGAACTGAGCAATCCCGACCGGTACATGCACTTGCCCCAGACTCCACGCCATAGGGAGTGGTATCCCGGTTCCAACTAAAGTATGAGACATAGGCACGCAGAACCGGGCGCGCATAGAAGCCGCTGCCCATCGACAATTGCGGTGAAATCGTGATTTTGTTCAGGTAGTCGGTTGTACTGTTGGGATTGCCATCGTAGTTCAGGTTATAACCGCTCACACGGGTTGTACCTGCCTCAACCGCAAGTCCCAGGTTGTCCGTAAAGTGATAAATGGGGCGAACGACCAACGACCACGAGGTCCTGTCAGAGTCAGCATTTGCGCCACTACCGTACCAGGGATAGCTCTCCTTGCCGTAACCCAGGAAGGCCTGCCCGTTCCAGTTATCCCCGAACTCGAAGTTCCCCACGTCCATGATGCGCCATGCGGAATGTTTCATGGAATTCGGATTGCCATTTCCGGAATTGGATTGGGCCCAATACAGCGCGCTGCCATCAAGCTGCCCGGCGTCATGGGCCGTTTGTATCCACAAGGCGTTCTGCCAGGTGCCGAACAAAACAATCGAATGCTTGGCCCAAGCTGACCAACCGTTATAATTATTATCTGTGTTCCCCGGGAGAATTTGATTATTGCCCCGGACAATGTTCGTTCCAAAGCCCAGCGAACCGGCTTTGCCCAGGTTGATTCCTTCCAGGCGCAAGTCATGGTCGGTTTTTTGCTGCGAAGGATCGCCATTTATAGTCACACGGCCAATTTCTTGCCCCGACGTTCCTGTTGGTGTTACATCCGTATAACTTGCATTTCCTACTTTCATCATGGCGTAGGAGAACTTGCCAAAGCCGAGATCGATGTTCTCGATGCCGGCACCCGGCCCCGTGTCCTGCATGATAAACAGGTCGACGATATGCACGTCCTCGCGTTTGTAATAGCGCTTGCCGGCCCACACGGTTGCCTGCGCCAAGGGGCCGCTGCTGCCAAAGCCTTGTGCGGATCCATAAGCCTCGCGCAAGGCGGGTATGGTTCCCTCGTAGTCGGCAACTTGACCAGTGCCATAGGCAACCAGCGTATGGACACCGAACTTGGTGCCGTCACTATCGCCCATGTTGGCACCCAGCTTGATTTCCCCGTAGGTATCGCACTGATTGCCGAGACGCCCTGCGTGGTCTACCGAGTCAGAATTTCCCGCCGTATTAAACACCGACCCCTGACTAAGCTTGAAGCAATTCGCCCCGCCTCCCTTGGTGCTGCTCCCGGAACTGCTGCGCAGGTAGCCGCCGAAATCAAGATCGGCCATCGCAGATTGCGCCGCAAACAACATAACGATTGCGGCAACTTTTATCATCTTGTTCATTTTATCGCTCCTCCTCGAACGTTTATTAATCCCGGGAATATCACTGCTCCCCGTCCAATTCACATACCAGCCCCCAAAAAGGAAGGGGGAGTTGTTCGATGAACCAGCAGAAAGGCCGTCCATCTCGCTATGCCGTGCTTAAATCTTCACCTCTCTGTGGGGGTGTTAAAAGCCATGCAAAAAATCTTGAAACGCTGCAAAATCAAACCAGCACAATCAACTGTCAAATTTCGTGCTATTAAAATAAGTTCTTGACTGCCTGGGCATCTGAGATCATTTCCATAACGGATTTCACATCGGACAACAATTGGACCGGGCGAAATCGGAGTTCTGCCCTAACAGTCAGCCGACAGCAAAAGTCGCTGCTGACCCCAGTACAGGAATAACAACGGTGCCCCGGCCGGGAGTCGATCTCATCAGATTGAAAAAATGCAAACGGAAGCCAGCCAAGCCAGCTCGCTTTGACAGATTGACTTTTGTGTTCAGGTGAGAATGGTCGGGCAATTCGGCGATGAGCAGAATATGCAGCATGCCGGCCGACCAAACTAAAGCCGCCCAGGAGAGGGTGGACGACCAGAATAGAATGCAAAAAAATAGATGCGGCGCGAACTGAGCCAAGGAAAGGCGGATGCAGCATGTTCTGAAATTCATTTCAGAACACCCTATAGAATCCTGACCACAATTGAATTCCCCTTTGCTACCCACACATCATGCAGAAGGTGAATAATTAACTTTTAAGGCCTCTTGATGGCGCCTTCTTCAAGTTCAAGAAATTTCGTGAATGATTGTATCTAATTGTAGTGATATTGCAACAGAATATTAATCCCATAAAATATACGCTTCAAATCGACGTTTCATGATTGACATAAATCATGAACACGAGTTGAAACGGCTGATAAAGGGGGCAAATTGATTGGCCGCTTGGCTTGGAAGATACTTCTAGCTGCTCAATTGCCTGCCGCAATGCAGAATGTCGCGAACGGCAGTTATAGTCCGACTGACAACCTTCGATCATCCTTTCAGTGAAACCTCCGAAATACACCATCAAGCCGCCGTTCGATTTCATTCTTCCATCCGGCAAACGCTGTTCCTTTCGCGACAAATGATCCTTTAAATTCGCCGCCCGGCAAGACGGTGAAGGCAGTTAAATCAGGGTGCGGGGCATTAGCCTATTTCGTCAGAATCCAGTTTGAAATTTGAGCGACAACCTCGTGTTCAAGTCCATTAAACCCGTGGTACGCAAAGGCTTCACAAGGGTCACCTCGATTTACTCCCCCTTTAAAAGACAACAATTGTTTTCTCGGTGAGCCGCTGATTTTATCCATCAGTTTTGGTACATCCCTGTAGGCACAGTGACTGCAACCGTCTTGTTCATGCTGAACCACCAATACAGGGATGTGCAGCCTGTCAAGCGGCATGGCCGGGACCGGGCGGCCTTTGTCGTCAGTCAGGATTGTCGAACTTAGCACCAGACCGTCCGGGCCGTTTGAACCGGAAAGTTCCGTGGCAACAAACGCCGCCGATTGCGTGCCCCGGCTTGTGCCAACCAGCCAAACAGGAACGTTGGCCTGCTGCCGCACCCATTCGATAATGGTCTTGATATCCTTTACATGTTCAGGCGTTTGGCGAAATCCGGCGAGGTAGGGGGGGCGTTGGCGATCAGACGGTGCGTCAACCAAAACGACCAGCAATCCCTGATCCGCAAAAAGTTGGCGGGTCCGAACGAGGAAGTTTCCCTTTCCCCATTTTAATGATCCATTTGGGGAGATTTGAAGCCCACCGTGCCCACCGGCAAATAGGACAACAGCGGCCTTGGGATCTTGGGGCGACAGGACCAACATTCTCTGTGTCACGCCCGCTCGCGTTGGAATGTCCACAACTCGCTGTGCAATTTGCCCAAATGCATTGGCGACACAAAACGAGAGTGCCAGCACTGATATCGGTATCGCCACTTTTCGCATCGCAATTCTCCTGTTGCGAGAGGCACGCCTGATAAATCCCGTCAAATCGTGCCGAAAATCCGTGTGAATGGCAACCTTGGCTATCCGCATTTGGCAAGATTCTGAACTACACGTTGCCAAATCGATTGCGCGGAGCGGCCGCTTCGAACGCCGGTCTTGAAGAGACACATCATCATCCCGAATTTCAGCTGGTAGCGGTCAATTCGAGCAGTCTTGTTTGTCATGACGAGATATCGACTTATTCTTGCCAGATTGTTCATCCTCAAATTTTGAATGGTCCAGGCCGTTCTAACCCTGAAAATTCAAGACAAAAGCTTGAATGCATGAACCCAGTCATTTCGCAGGAATCCCGGAATACACCAGAGCATGCATAACGGTTCGATGGCGCGGGCAGCTTCGGCTTTTCCCATATCCGCAGCTTCCCAGCCAAATTGATCAAGAATGCCGATAACGATCTTCTTCGAAGCTTCATCGTTCCCGCAAATGAACATGGTGGGTTTCCCGCCCTTGAAAGCCGGATTGACCATGCATGCGCTACCGACGGAACTGAACGCCTTTACCAAGCGAGCAGCCGGAAAGCGCGCTTGCAGACGCTCCATTAATGACTCGTCCAGATTGGTGAAAAACTTGAGTACGCCATTGACCGGCGGTGTATCGGCGATGGGATTGGTCACATCCATCACAACTTTACGATCCAGATTTGCTTCACCCGCCAGCTGTAATGCATCCTGTGCCGCAGTTCCCCTGACTGCCAGCACGATCAATTCGCCAAATTTTGCTGCATCCCAAAATGTTCCGGTTGTCGCATTGGTATTGGCAGAAGCCCAGTCGGCCAATTTTCCAGGTGTACGACTGCCCACCATGATCTGGTGGCCGTGCCTGATAAACCCGGACGCAAGTGTCTTGGCGACATCGCCCGAACCTAATATTCCAATTTTCATGACAGTAACTCCCGAATAAATAATGAGGGGTCGCCGACTGCACGTTCAGAAGCTTGGCGAACGGGGTTTTGTGACTTGAAATTTCCAGCTCCACCGACTCAAAGTGGCGGGATTCGGCCGATCACATGGAACATATTCCAATTTCTGCTTCTCGCTTGCAAGGGGTCGTTCAATTTAAGTTTATGGATAGCAAATACAGGCACGTTGCTGGCGCTCAAATTCAACATCAGATTGCTTCACCCCCACCCTCAATCGCGCGCCGGAAGCCAGCTTGGTTGGAAACGAACGAGAAACGGGACCCGGGCCAATTTGGAATTGCCCAACGACGAAAGACGGAGGAAAAATAACCCTACCCGCGCCACGCCGGACCAGCCGTCGCGGAATGCCACCTTGCCAAGCGTTCAATCCTGCGCTTGCGCCGAGTCGGCTGATGCCGGCTGCCGTTAGTCAGAAACCCGAGCCCGGCTGCTTCAGGAACTCGATTTCCTCATCGCTGGATTTCCTGCCGAGGACGCTGTTCCGGTGCGGATAGCGGCCGAACCTTTCAATGATCGCCCTGTGTTTCAATTCGAAATCGAAGCTGCTCTGGTTGCCGTTGTCCCGGAACAATTCTGCGGCGATATCGTGTATCTTCAGCGACTCGCTGTGCATGAACGGCATGCAGAGGAAGCTGCGCTCGGCCTGGTTCAATGATTTGTCCGCGCCGGCCGAAATTGCTTCCTGTGCCAGGGCAAGCGCGAGCGCATCATGGGCAAATGACAGCGGAGAACCCCTGAACATGTTCCGCGAAAACTGGTCGAGCACGATCACCTCCGCCAGCCTGCCGTGCGCATCCGTTCTCCACCCGAACAGTTCGCACAGCGTTGCGCGGCGATGAATATCCGAGAACCGCACGGTGATCAGCCGGTCCAGATTTTCATCCTTTTTCCACCATTGCGACGGTTCGATTTCCTCGAACCAGAATTTCAGTATTTCCCGGTACATGTTTCCGCTCCTTTCATGTGGCAAGGCTCCGCCGTGAAATGGACCGCGCCGCTGCTCCCGGGCGCGTTTTCCGAATCCTGCCGCGTAGCCAATACAGCCCGCACGTCCTGTGCTTGTCACTGTCCCGTGCTTATCAGGGTTACGGCCGGAAGCAAATGCAATGACGGGCTGTTCTCGAATGTAAAAAAGTAGCGGGTCAGGTGGAAGAAAACCGGCGCCGCGAAGCTGATCGAATCCATGCGATCCATGATGCCGCCGTGGCCCTTGATCATGGTGCCCCAGTCCTTCGCGCCCAGGCTGCGCTTCACCGCGGATAGCGACAGGCCGCCGAGGAATCCCATCAGCACGATCACGAACGACATGGCGGCCGACTGCAGCGGGGTGAATGGCGTGATCCACCACATCGCCGCGCCGACCAGTGTGGCGCTCGCGGCACCGCCGATGAATCCCTCGACGGTCTTGGCGGGGCTGACGACCGGCGCAATCCTGGTCTTGCCGAACAGTTTGCCGAACACGTACTGCAGCACGTCGCTGAGTTGCACCACCAGCACCAGGTAGAACAGCAGCAGCGCGTCTTCCCCCTGGTAACCCGGAATGTCGAGCAGCAGCAATGCCGGCGCGTGGCTGATGCAGTAGATCGTGATCATGATGCCCCACTGGATCTTGGCGGTCCGCTCCAGGAAATTTTCCGCATTTTCCGCCTGCACGGTGAGGGCCGGCAGCAGCAGGAACGCATAGACCGGAATGAAGATGGAGAACAGCGCATACCAGTGGATCGCGATCAGCCAGTACTGGACCGGGATCAGCACGAAGAACGCGAGCGACAGCGCGCGATGGTCGCCCGGCCGGGTGGGGGTGAGCGTGATGAACTCGCGCAGCGCGAAGAACGAGATGAATGCGAACATGACCAGGGTTGCGTCCGGCCCGAGCACGAACGCCGCGGAAAAAATCGCAACCATGACCCACCATGCATTGACCCGCGCATTGAGGTTGGTGATCACCGCAATCGCGCTTTCGCTCCCGGCACGGCGGCGCAACACCCAGCCGATCAGCGATGCGATCACCAGCAAGCAAAGCATGCCGCCGACCAGCCAATAGAATTTTTCCCTGGGATTCATTTTGTAACTCCAATCACGGCATCGCGTGCCCGGTTAAGAAAAGCATGCTTGTCTTCGTTCGCGATGCGCTGCAGCGGCGCGCCGAAACGCACGGTGCAAGCGATCGGCACCGGCATGAAGGTACCCTTGGGCATGCTGCGATTCAGGTTTTCCAGGTACACCGGGATCAGTTCGACCTGCGGGTAGCGCTCGGCGAGATGGAACAATCCGGATTTGAACGGCCCCGGCAGCGGCTCGTATTGGCGCGTGCCTTCCGGGAAGATGATCAGCGAATCGCCCCGGCCCAGAACCTCATACAGCGGCGCCAGCGGATCGGCGTCCGGGTCGGCGCGGCTGCGGTCGATCAGCACCGCATTCAACCCGCGCAAAACGATATAGCGTTTCATGCGGCTGGTACCCCAGTAATCCGCCGCGGCGACCGGATGCGTCCTTGCGCGCAGTCCGGGCGGCAGTGCAGACCAGAGCGCGACGGTGTCGATATGGCTGGTGTGGTTGGCGAAGTAAATGCGCTGCGCATCCGTCGGCGCCGAGCCGATCCAGCGCGGGGTTGCGCCGACCAGCAGGCGCACGGTTCCGATCAGCAGCATGGATAGCCACATGGTTCAACTCCCGGGAAGTTGTTTCAGTGCACTGCGAATGCGGTTGGCGATGTTGAGCGCGATCAGCAGCGCGACCGCGGGCATGATCCAGAACACCCAGCCCGGCAGGCGGCCCGCGAGTCCCAGCCACAGGCCCAGCGCGCCGAACACGAAGGCGCGGTCACTCTTGCCCATCGGTCCGTCGTACCGGCGATCGACACCCACCATCGGCCCCAGTGCGCCGGTCATTTCGGAAAGCGCGGAAAGGAAGATCACGCCGGCGACGCTGCCCCAGCCGAACGGCGCGATCATCACGAAGGGCAGGTACAGCGCCGCATCGGAAACGACATCGGTCAGTTCGTTCAGGTATGCGCCCAGCGGGGATTTGTGGCCGAACTCGCGCGCGAGCATGCCGTCCACCGCGTTGAGCGCCATGCGCAAAAACATCCAAAGCGGCAGCAGCAGAAACAGGCGCGGATGGGGAAATGCAAAAAGAACGATGCCCAGCGCACAGGAAACGAGCATCGCAAACAGCGTGACCGCATTGGCCGTGATGCCGGTCCGGTCGAGTTGCGCGACGACGGGTCGCAGCAGCGCCTGGAAACGCGGCTTGAGCTCGTAAATGCTGATCATTTGGCCCCCTTTGCCGGAATGCAGCTTACAGTGATTGATGGTGATTTTCCAGACAACCTGCCATCAGGCAATCAAGCGAGCAGATTTTCTTTTCGTCGCGGCGCCGTACCGTTGTTAATCCGGCAGCGGAACTCCCGGCTTCTTTTGCACGCTTATTTCTTCCTCAGCGTGAGCGCATTGCCTGCGAAGACGATTCCATCCCAGCCGGTCTTCATGAAGTTGCGGATATTCTGGTGGCCGCTCCCTTGCGGATGCATCATCACATCGTCGCGGTAATGGCTGCCGAAGCAATTCAGTGTCTGCTGCGGTGTCAGATCGTGCAATTTGGCGAAGGAGAAGACCTTGCAGGAACCGTTGTTCTGCCCGGCTTCGTTTCGCATTTCCCCGTTGCGGAATGCAGTGGGCGTGAAAAGGTAATTTGCATCGATCACGCTAATGGTGGCGTCAAAGGCAATGCTGTCGGGCGCAGTTTCGAGCGTTTGCAGGAATTGTTTCATGAGCGATCAGCGGTTGAAATTGAAGCGGGACACTCTCCATGCCCGATATATTTCTCCGCCCAGTATACCGGCACAATCGAATTACTTCATTTCGCCGCGACCGCTTAATCTGCCCGCACCCCGCCGGCTGGCCGCCCAACCGATCAGTGACAGCAGCGCCAGGCCAAACGCTATCAGCATAATACCGGTCAGTTCGCTGACCTTGAACTGTTCCCCCAGCATCAGCCGCGAGGAAACGATCGCGACCACCGGCGTGCCGAGCACGGAAAGGCTGGCCTCCCATGCTGGCACCCGGTCGAGCAGCGTGATCCACAGCCACCAGCACAGCGCGGTGCTGATCACCGCCATGAAGGCAAGAATGGCGATATAGGCCGCGGTCCAGTCGGTGGGATGTTCCGGGACGATTATCGCGAGCAGCACTATCGGCAACGCGCCAAGCAGCATCTGCCAGCTGGTCAGCGACAGCAGGTCGACTTTTTGTTGCGCGCGCAGGCGCTTGACGAGCACGGTGCCGATGGCCCAGCTCAATGCGGCCATCAGGCCGAGGAATTTGCTGAACAGCGTGGTGCGCATGCTCCACGGTCCGATGATCAGCAGCAGGCCGGTAATCGTGCTGGCGGCGGCCACCCACTGCGGGCCCCTGATCCGTTCGCCCAGCATCGGCCCGGCGAGCATCAGTGTCCAGACCGGCATCGTGAAGATCAGCACCGCAGTCTTGCCGGGGCCGCCTTCCACCAGCGCCCAGGTCTGGAATGTCATGAAGCAAGTGACCTGCGCCAAAGCGATCGCGAGGGTCGTGACTGGCGCAACCAGCTTGAGCGGCTTGCCCATCAGTTTGAGCACGGCAAACAGGGCCAGCGCGCCGCCGGCACAGCGTTCCGCAGCGAACGCGAACGGCGGCGCATATTCCAGCGCCTGCTTGGCGAGCACCCAGGTATATCCCCAGGTGACGGAAAGGACCAACAGGCTGAGCGGGAGCAGCCAGCGTTCGCGTGTATTTACGTAGGACATCAGAATTTACACAATTTCGAAAAACAATCTTACGCAGTGATCAACTGCCTCAGGAGCGGCGATATTCACTAAATGAGCGCCGCATCCTTTGCTGCAAGGCTGCCTATCGCCGACCAGTCCAGGTGTTCCCCGCCATGCGCGGCGAGTTCCAGATAGCGATCCCGCAGCACGCCGGCAAATGGCAGCGGCACATTCAAATCTTCCGCCGCTGCCAGTGCCAGCCGCATGTCTTTCTGCCCCAGATGGGCGGCAAACCCGGCGGGCTCGAAATGCCTGCCGGCGATCATCGCGCCGTAATTCTTGTATACCGGCGCGTTGAACAGCGAGGAGGTCAGCAGGTCTAGGAACAGATGCCGGTCCACGCCGCCCTTTTCCGCGAGTGCCATGGATTCCCCCAGCGACTCGATCACCGAGGCAATCATGAAATTCCCGCTCAGCTTCACCAGATTGGCTTTTTCCGGATCATCAGATACCACGTAGGTACGCTGGCCCATCACGTCGAACAGCGGCTGCACCCGTTCGATCAGATTCTGCTTGCCCGCTGCAACCACGAAAAGCTTGCCGGTTGCGGCGGCATCCGGGCGGCCGAACACCGGGGCGGCGATATAACCCTGCTGCACTTGTTCATGCTCGCGGCAAAGGCGCGCCGAAAGCGCGACGCTGACCGTGCTGCATGAAACGTGAATCGCGCCGGGCTTCAGATGCGCCAGCATCCCGGCCGGACCGAGCACTACCTCCTCCAGAGCCGCATCATCGGCCAGCATGGTAAAGACCACGTCGGCATCGCAAACGCCGGCAATATTCTTAGCCGCTTTCGCCCCCTGTGCAAGCAGCGGCTGCATGCGTTGCACGCTGCGATTGTAAACGGCGAGCTCATATCCCGCTTCGCAAAGACGTGCAGCCATGCCCGAGCCCATTTGCCCGAGTCCGATAAATCCCGCTTTCATCACGCATTCTCCCTGTCAGAAAATTGAAACAAAATGTTTCTGCCGCCCGGCTTGCCACCCGGACTACGACTCGCCGGAATCGCTTGCAACGAATCATGTCCCTATACGCTGAGATTGAAGCGAAAATGCATGTCGAAGGCATGCACCGCATACAACGAATAGCGTAGCAGAATATGAACCAAACCGGTTTCATCATCATTGCCCGATCGGCTGCCCGAACGGCCAGATCAATTCCGGCGGTCATCGTCTCGGGCTGCATTTGGTACACTGTCAACAAACATGACACCGGGCTTATAGTCCGCAAGCGAAACAGATGATCCCCTTCTCCATCCTGGACCTTGCCCCGATCAACGAAGGCAGCGATGCAGCCCAGTCGTTCCGCAACACGCTTGAGCTTGCCCGGCATGCTGAACGCTTGGGTTACCGGCGCTACTGGCTGGCCGAACATCACGGCATGCCGGGCATCGCCAGCGCCGCAACCGCTGTGCTGATCGGGCATGTCGCCGGCGGCACCTCGACGATACGCGTCGGCGCGGGCGGCATCATGTTGCCCAACCATGCGCCGCTGGTGATCGCCGAACAGTTCGGCACGCTGGAATCCCTGTATCCCGGGCGCATCGACCTCGGTCTCGGCCGCGCGCCTGGCTCGGATCAGCTTACTGCGCGCGCGTTGCGCCGCAACCTCGCCGCCGATCCCAACCAGTTCCCGCAGGATGTCGTCGAACTGATGGGCTATTTCGCGGCGACAACACGCCATGCGGTGCGCGCGGTGCCGGGTGCCGGCCTGCACGTACCGGTGTGGATACTCGGTTCCAGCCTGTATGGCGCGCAACTGGCCGCGGCCCTCGGAC
>JBAUQH010000092.1:0-2214 GCA_049580605.1 Gallionella sp.
CATCTTGGGGTTCCAGAAACGGGTCTGGTGTCCGAAATGAACACCGGCTTCCAGCATTTGACGCATGGTTACAGACATGATTGCTCCAATCGTAAGGGTTATTGACTACCGCTCGCCAGCCTGACCCTCCGGATTTTGACCCCTGAACCAGCGGATATAACCGAAGAGCACCCCAACTTGTGCGAACGGGAAATTTGCCCGGGATGAAAATAATTTATGTGACGATCCCGAAGCGATCGGCATTCTAACACCAATGCGCTGCCGTGCTCAACCTTGATCTGGCGTGAATTTGCCTGCAGCGCATGGCTCGCTGTGCATAGCGGAAGGACATGGCCGAACAACGAATCACCTGGACTGCTCCAGTTCCTTGCGCTGGCGCTGGTAATCCTCGTAGCTGCCGCGCTTGCCGCAGTCCATGGCCGGATTCTTCAGGCATTCCTGCTCGCGGACATTCTGCATCGTTTCGTAGGCGGTCCGCTTCGCCGCTTCGCTGCTGCATCCCGACAGGATCGCAATCGTTGCCATGAACAGCAATCCGAACAGGTATCCCATGATTTGCTCCTCAATAATAATCTATGCGCGCAGAATCGCCAGCGGCGACAGCCTGACCAGCCGCCGTGTGCCCAGCCATCCCGCCACCGTCACCACACCCAGCCCGCCCAGCCCGCCGGCCAGCCAGATCGCGATCCCGGTCTGGTAGGGGATATCCAGCACGCGGTTTGCCAATACCCAGCCCAGCAGCACCGCGCCCAGCGCAGCGAACAGCCCGCTCAATAATCCCAGCACGGCAAACTCGCTGAGATGCAGCCGCCTCAGGTAGCGGCTGTCCGCGCCCAGCGTGCGCAGGATCGCAGCCTCATGGATGCGCTCATCCTGGGTCGCGAGCAATGCGGCATACAGCACCGCCAGCCCGCTCAGCAGCGTGAACACGAACACCGCGCTCATCGTTTGCGCAATCTGGTCCATGATATGGCGCACCTGCGCGATCATCGCTTCGACATCGATCAGCAGCAGGTTGGGAAAGGTCCTGACCAGTCCGTTCATCGCCTGGGCATGCTGCGGCGGCAGATAGAAACTGGTGATGTAGCTGGCCGGGAAACCGTCCAGCATCCCGGGCGCGACGATCACGAAAAAATTCACCCGCATCGAATCCCATTCCACTTTGCGCAGGTTGACCACCTTCGCGCTGAAGCGGTTGCCCGCCACGCTGTAGGTCAGCGTGTCGCCGAGATGGATGCCGAGCGTGCCGGCAATGCCGTCCTCGATCGACAGCTCGGAAGTTGCGCCTGGCTCGAACCATTTCCCCCGGATCAGCTTGTTGCCGGCAGGCACATGGTCCAGCCAGGACAGGTTGGTCTCGCGCTCGACCAGCGCGCGTGCGCGCGGCTCGGGATAATCGTCGCCGCTGATCTCGCGATTGTTGATCGCGACCAGCCTTCCGCGCACCATCGGAAACAATCCGGGACGCGGTAACCCCCGGCTGGCGAAAAAATCCAGCAGTGCCGCGCGCTGGTCGGGCTGGATGTTCACGATGAAGCGGTTCGGCGCATCCGGCGGCAATTGCTGCCGCCAGCTGTCCATCAGGTCGGCGCGCACGAACGTCAGCAGCAGCAAGGCCATGCCGCCCAGGCTCAGCGCGACGATCTGCACCGCATTGCCGCGCGCATGCCGCGCCAGGTTGGAGAATGCCAGGTTGGAGAATGCCCGATTGATGACCGTAGCGTTGCCCAGCCTGGCCAATGCGCGCAGGATCAGCCAGGCCAGCAGGCCGAACAGCATCATGCCCGCGAGCAATCCGCCCAATACGGTGAACCCGAGCTTGAGCGACCCGGCCTGCCACAGGAACAGACCGCACAGCACGGTAGCGCCGGACAGGTACATCAAACCGGCGCCGGTTTGCGGCGCGCCCAGTTCGCGGCGGATCACGCGCAGCGGCGAAATTCCTTTCAGCTGCCACAGCGGCAGGAACGCGAAGCCCAGCAACAGCGCGAAGCCGCTGGCGGCCGCCTGCCACACCGGTATCCAGCCGGGCTGCGGCAACCCGGCATCGCGCATCGATGGAATGGAATTCACCAGCATCGCCTGCGACAGATAGCCGAGCAACTCGCCCAGCAGCACGGCACAGAAGCCGACCAGCAGGAACTGGTAGAGGAAGATGCGCAGCACCTGCGCCTGGTTCGCGCCGAGGCAGCGCATCATCGCGCAGCTGTCCAG